>JAFXWT010000170.1 GCA_017542695.1 Clostridia bacterium | reverse complement strand
CTCCCATGGTAGTCCATGTGGTCGCGGGTCAGATTTGTGAATATGCCGACGTCGAACGTCAGCCCGTCGGTGCGGTGCTGACTCAGCGCGTGCGACGACGCTTCCATGACGGCGTACTCGCATCCCGCGTCTGCCATTTTTTCGAGCAGCTCCGCCAGCGCGTCCGGCGGGGGAGTGGTGTAGGACGCGGGGAAAAATTCATTACCGATATAGTTGCCCGTTGTGCCGATGACGCCGGTCTTTTTGCCCGCGAAAGTGAGGATGTGCGCCGTTATGAGCGAGACTGATGTTTTGCCGTTCGTGCCCGTAACGGCGACGAGCTTCATTTTGTCTCCGGGACACCCGCGCGCTCTTTGGCACGAGACGGCGTATGCGCGGCGCGCATTTTTGACCGTGATACACGGCGAGCCGACGTCGACCGCGCTTTCGGCGATTATCACGGACGCACCGCGGCGGATGGCCTCACTGATGTGCTCCGCGCTCTTTGTCGACGCGAAAAATGCGCCTTGTGGCATTACTTTCCGCGAGTCGTCCGTTATGCTCTCCGCGTCGAGCGAAAGGTATTCGGCACCCGACAGGACGGTGTTTTTCGATATGAGTTCGTACAGCTTCATAAGACCTCCGACGAGAAAAATTATTCTTTTCACGTCGGCTGTCTTTTTAGGCAAATGTGAGTCGAGCGCAGTCGCCTCTCGGCGTCCTCGGCGCACATCTGCCTATTCCGTTTCTTCGGTAAACCTCATTGAAATTTTGACGACGGTGCCGCGAGGGACCGTCTCGCCCACCGGCGCCGACTGTGCGGCGACTGTCGCGCCGCTTGATGCTCTGCCGTCGATGAGTATGTTCAGTCCCGCGTCGGTGAGGATGACGTTTGCTTCCTCTGCCGTTTTGCCGATAACGTCGGGAACTGTCACGGAGTCGCTTTGGGATATGTTTTCCGTATATAATATGACTTTGCCGTACTTTTTCGTTACAGTTGCGTTCGACACGGGCACTTGATCTATCACGCTCGCACCGCTGCCGACGATCTCGTATTTAATGTCGGCGGCTTTCAGCATCTCCGTTGCTTTATCGAGAGAGAGTCCGCGGTAGTTACGGATCTCGATCTTTGCGTTTTCCTTGTCCTCGTCCGAGTATTGCGGCTCGACGCCGAGGTGGGGAAGAACGTCGCCGAGGAATTTCGATATATACGGCGCTACGAGCTGGCTTCCGTAGATGAGTCCCTTCGTCGGCTCGTCGATTATCATAATGACGGAGATTTTTGCGTCGTCGGACGGCGCAAAAGCGACGGTCGAGACGATGCGCTTGTTGCCGACGGTGCCTTTTTCGGACGTGCCCGTCTTTGCCGCGACGGAATATCCTTCGACGTATGCGTTTCTCGCGCCTCCGTTGCCGGCGACGCCGTCAGCGAGTATTTTGCTTATCGTCTGAGCCGTTTCGGCGCTGATGACCTGCCGCACTTCTTCGGTCTTATACTCGAAAAGCGTGCCGCCGTCGTCGTCGACAATCTTGCTGACAAGATGAGGGGTGACGAGCGCGCCGCCGTTTGCGACGGCGCTGATCGCCGTTATCTGCGAAAGCGGTGTGACGTTGTATCTCTGCCCGAACGAGTAAACGGCGAGGTCGAGTTCCTTGATGTCGTCTTTATTCTTGATTATCGTTTCGGCCTCGCCGGGCAGATCGACGCCCGTCTTTTCCGTCAGACCGAACGCGGTGAAGTATTTATTGAACAGATCGACTCCCATACGCTGAGAAAGGCGCATCATTACGGGATTGCACGACATCTGGAGCCCCTCGGCGAACGTCAGCGTGCCGTGACCGCCTTTTTTGTGGCAGCGTATTGTCCAGCCCGAGACCATGTATGAGCCGGAACAGGTGAATATTTCGGTCGGAGTCGAGAGGTTTTCCTCGATGGCTATCGACGTTGTGAATATTTTCGACGTCGAGCCGGGTTCGTACGTTTCGCTTATCGCTTTGTTGCTCCACTGCTCGAGCTGATATGATCGGTACGCCGCGATGTATTCGGCGCTCGACGCACCGTATTCGCTCTCAAGCGCCGCGAGCGCTTCCGCATAATAGTCGGAGACGGTGTACGGGTCGTTGAGATCGAACGACGGATAGATCGCCATTCCGTATATCTCGCCTGTTTTCGGATTCATCGCTATGGCTGCGGCGCGCGACTCGCACCCCGCCTCGACAGCCGCCTCGGCGAGATATTTTTCGAGCGTCGACTGGATATAATAGTCGAGCGTCGTCACGAGCGTCGCACCGTTTTCGGCGTCGATATACGTTTCGTAGCTGTAAGGCATCGCTTGCCCGTCGGCGCGGCGAGCGGAGACTATCTTGCCGCCGATGCCAGAGAGTATCCCGTCATACTGATATTCGAGTCCGTAAAGTCCGCCATCCGTGCCGCAGAATCCGAGCACTGCGGAGGCGGTCGTTGAATACGGATAGACGCGCGTCGCCTGATCGACCGTGTGTATGAAGTGCGACGCATTTTTTTCCGTCGCGTAGGCGACGACCTTATCGGAAAGAGCTTTTTCGACGCTTGTCTTAACCGTCACGTCCTTGAGATTTGTTTTTTTCGATTTTGCGTATAGCGCGTCGTAGTCGACGCCGAGCGTTTCGGAAAGGAATTTGCAGGCGTTGACGCGCTCGTCTTCATTTTTGATGTCGCACGGTGAAATATAGACGCGCGTCGTCTTGTACGACGTTGCGAGAACTCTTCCGTTGCGATCGGTGATGTCGCCACGCGCGGCTGTGATCGCCGTTTCGTAGACCATTTGGTCTATGACTTTTTCTTCATAATATTTATTCTTTATTACCTGCAAATAGAACATCCGCCCTATCAGCGCGACGAAAAGCACGGCGCAGATCGTGAAGAGCGCGACTGAGCGCGTAGAGATCTTTGGGTCTGCTTTTCCGAACAAAGAAGCCGGTTTATCCGGTCGCTCTTCTTTCATGATACCTCCGAAAAGTTAAACAAAAAGGAGCAAAGAGCATAATAATCCTCTCGGCTCCGCTTGCCGACAACGGCAATACAAGTATATTTTCAAATGACTGAAGTTATGCCTATTTATTCCGTCGGCGTCGACAATTCGCCGGAAACGTTCATCCGTGCGCAGCGCGTCTGATAAAGTCCCTCGAGCAGATCGACGTCGGCGCGCATTTCGGTGCGCTCTTCGCGGAGCTTATTTACGTCGGATCTGATGCCGAGCATCTGTACAGCAGAAAAAACGCAGAAAATGAGCACCAGCGTGACCGCGATGATGCTGAGCAGAGTGAGAGACGGCATCGGCGACTCCTGCTTGATCTTGACGCGAGGCAGTCTTTCCGTTCTGTAACTAATGCCGCCGTCGGCAATATTGAGTATCGTTTTTACTGTATCGTTCATACTTCACACTTTCTCTGCCGCGCGGCGCTTCGCGCT
>JAFXWT010000169.1 GCA_017542695.1 Clostridia bacterium | reverse complement strand
TCATATCAAAAGGAATACCGTTATGCATTACGACCTGACGCAAAAACATACCGATAGCGTTTGACATAGGAATACCTAGTTGATCCAAAATCTCTTCCGCTTGTTCTTTTACAACGGGATCGACCCTCGTATAAATGTTTGCTGTTCTTGCCACGACAATCACCTCTTTCTTCAAGTTCACTATTAGTATATCACATTTGATTGCGAATAGCAATCATTTTGCAAAAGTTCATAAAAACTTTTCAACTTGATCTCGTAACGAAAATTATGCGCGGTCATATCGAAACGAAAGTCCTTCATCATATCGAACAGATAGTCATTCCGAACTTTTTCGGGATTTCGAAACGAGAGTCATTTCAAAATTTGATTTCGAAATGACAATCATCTCGAAGAGAGTCATATCGAATAGAATATCCTCTGTCATATCGAAGCGACAGCCGCAAGGCATAAGAAGACCTGCGGCGTTAAGGGCATTTTTAACGTTGTTTTACTCGTTTTCTTTTTCCCACATATCTGAGATGCCTTGCGGGACGGCTCTTTCGGCTGTTGCCTCGGAGCCGTTTCTATCCCACCTGCGGCGGGGATAGAAACGGCTCCGCGTCCAAAATGATAGTCATATATTATCTCGAAGAGATAGTTCCTATCATCTCGAATCGACGATCCTTCATCATTTCAATGAGAAAATCATCGTCATATCAAAGAGCCGGTCATATTGAATTGTTCCATTAAAGAGCTTAGTACGATGGTCAGCTTTACGCCTCCCAGCGCATACCTGCCGCTTGACAGGCGTCGGCATAGCCGACAGCGCAATGCCGTATACTTACCGTTCGATAAGCCCGGAAATCCGCTTCCGGAACGGCAAGGATTTTCATTTACCGATTAAATCCCGTAACTTCGTCCTCACAGTATTTCACGATGGAGTGAGGGCGCCATCGTCTGTCTCTTTCTTGGTTGGCTTTGGTCAGAAGCCTTCGCAGCCGTAAGACAAATAGACCGACTGTATAGAGATTTTCGTACGCAAATCCCCGGCGTCCCGGTGTACCTCTTTGAAATCCTTTTTTCGTCATGAGGTTCTCCACGGGGAGAGAGCGGCGTCAACAAAGTCAACCTTTTCGTCGCGCCCGCCGCGAACGCTTGCCGCAGGCATCGCTAACCACGAAGGTTTTTGCGAAGTACCACAGTCATCCCTTGGCGGCTCGGATGACCCTTGTTTGTCTGTGCGAAGACGAATCTTTCGTACAGAGATCAAGTGTGCCTTTCATCTTCGTACTAAACGGATCGCCATTATCCGTTCCCGGCACTTTGCTTCCCCCGGTTGCAGTTACTCGACTGCAACTGTTCCAAATTGAAAACTCTCCTTCCTCTAATCAAATTTTGATATATATTTTGCATCCCGCAGACTCGACCGAACAGGCGCGAAGCCTGTTGCTCTTATCTGTGAGAGAACAAAAACTAAGGTTGGAGATTTGGCAGCAAAAGCGTACATATATAAAAAGATACCGCTTGACATAACAGGCGCCCTTACCGTTCAAATCAATTCAGGCTCTTACGTCAACGGTATCAATTCATTTCAGTTATTCTTCTGCTGTCCTATATATAAATATTACGCCGGATTTTACAAAAAATCAAGAGCACACTTGTGATTTTTTTGAATTTTATGAAAATGTTTCGTCCCATCATTCAAAAAAGTTGTTTTTCCTGTTGAAATGACAATGAAGAAGTGAGCCGCGATAAAGACGAAGTATAGCAAAT
>JAFXWT010000168.1 GCA_017542695.1 Clostridia bacterium | reverse complement strand
TTCCACAAAGAAAAGGCAGTGGATCATTCAAGGAGAAAGACGATAGTCATGTTTTCTTTCGTTGCTGCAAGTATCGATAAAGATAGATTTTGCCACAAAGATATGGTACAATTAATAATAAGGAATATAATCATAATTAAAAGTAAGAGAAACAGGTATGGTAAAGAAGATTCTCTCATTATTGCTGCTTTGTTCAATGCTCGTATCAACGCTGTCGTCCTGCGGCAATCCGGAGGGCGAGCAGAGCGATACCGAAATACAGACGACGGCGAACGTGCCGGAGCTTTCCGACGGGCGTACGCTTTTCATCTATATGTGCGGGTCGAATCTCGAGACAAAGCAGGGGCTTGCAGGGAAAAACATTGACGAGATACTCGCGGCGGACGCGGGCGATCTGAATATCGTCATCCAGACGGGCGGAGCCAAGACCTGGCGCTCCCACGGGATCAGCGCAAGCGCCGCGCAGAGATATGAAGTCAAGAACGGCGAGCTCATCCTGCTCGAGACGCTCGCCCAACTCAATATGGGTCAAAGCGACACGCTTTCCGGTTTCCTCAAATGGGGGCAGGATAAATACCGCACGAAAAACAATATGCTGATCCTATGGGATCACGGCGGCGGGAGCGCAAAGGGCGTATGCTTTGACGAAAATTGCAGCTTTGACGCGCTGACGCTCGCTGAATTGAAGGCGGCGTTTGAAAACGCGGGACTCTATGCCAAATTCGATATCATCGGCTTTGACGCCTGCCTGATGGCGACCATCGAGACCGCCGACTATATCAAGGATTTCGCCCGGTACCTCGTCGCCTCGGAGGAGATCGTCCCGTCGGGCGGCTGGGATTACAAAGCGGTCGCGGAATCCTATTCGTCGAAGGAGGATCCGACGGAGGTCGGCAAGGATATCTGCGATTCCTTTATGGCAAAATGCGAAAAGAGCAAAAAAGCGGATATTTCCACCCTTTCCGTGATCGATCTGTCCGGGCTGGATCCGGTATTTGAACGCTTTGACGCCTTGGGACGGGATCTGTCGGAATACGTCGGGAAAGATAACGCCTTTTCAAAGGTGATCGCCGCCGCGAAACGGTGCGAAAAGTTCGGCTACGACAGCGTTTTTTCCGGAAGCTCGAATATGATCGACTTTCTCGATTTTACCAAGCTTCTCGCGCTAAGCGATTTTGACGAGTTTGCCAAGATGTACGAAATTGTGGAGACGGCGGTCGTCTATTCGGTAACTGCTGAGGAGAGAAACAACGGAGGAATCTCCTTCTATTATCCGATCGACTATAACGAAAAAGAAATCACCGAGTATATTTCTCTCGGCATATCCGAACCGTATAACGCGTTCCTCTCCAACTATTATCTGAATGCGCCGAAACAGACCGTCGCGTTTTCCGACAAGGGCTCCGTGGCGGAAAACGGCGCTTTCAAGGTGTCGCTGACGCCGGAGAGCAAAAAGTATCTCTCCACTGTAACGTATAACCTGATCGAAAGGGACGTGGAAGGGACGGAGCGAATCTTGTATTCGGATATCGATTTTGAAAGCGACTGGGACAGTCTGACGTTTTGCTCTGCTTTCAAGGGGATGCGCAGACTGTATAACGGGCACCCGATCTGTTACGCTCCCGTGCGCATAGAAGAGACCGTGATAGAATACAGCGCCCCCATCTCGATCAACGGCAGAAAAGGTAATATGCACTAT
>JAFXWT010000167.1 GCA_017542695.1 Clostridia bacterium | reverse complement strand
GTACCATATAGTATTTGCGCCGAAATATCGAAGAAAAGTATTTTTTGAAGAGAAACGGAAAGAGGTACGAGAGATATTGAGGCAATTATGCGAGTGGAAAGGAGTAGAAATAATAGAAGGTGAGGTATGTCCGGATCATATACATATGATGGTAGCAATCCCGCCCAAAATGAGCGTTTCGGGATTCATGGGATATTTGAAAGGGAAAAGTTCGCTGATGATATTCCAGAAATGGGGCAATATGAAATTTGCATACCGAAACCGCGAATTTTGGTGTAAGAGATATTACGTTGACACCGTGGGGAAAAACACAAAAGCCATAAAGGAGTACATAGCAAATCAGTTGAAGAATGACCAAAAGAGTGATCAATTGAGCATGTTTGACCCACGGGACCCATTTATGGGTAGTAAGTAAATGTTGCATGGCTGGCAGGCCAACATAAGACGCACTTGTGCGTTGCCAGTTTCGTTTAGGGCTATGCCCGAAAATGAAAAACCACCCGCTACGCGGGTGGATTTTTATTTTGATCTGACGTATAAGTTAATGTCCCACGCAGGAACGTAAGGGTGCTTGCGGATGAAAATATCGTGGCGCGGCAACAGTTTTTTGATCTTCAGCGGCAGGGAAAAGATATCTTCGCTTCTATGGTACGCAGATACGATGAGGTCGCAGTCGTTTTCGGCGATGATACGCTTCATCCCGTCGAGTGAGGCGGCCTCGCTCCCCTCGACGTCAAGCTTGATCAGGAGTTTTTCGCCCTTGAGGTCGCAAAGATCGTCGACGGCGGCGACCTTTACGCTCTCTTTGTGCGAGTCGTGCGCCTGAACGGAGCTTTCGCCCGAAATCTGCGAGTTACGTCCCGCGCCGTCGACAAAGTCGGCGCTGCCGCTGTCGCGCCATGCGGCAACGTTATATAGCTGTATAAAAACGTTGTCGAAAACGGCGTTTTTTTCGAGTTTTTTGAATATTCTCGGCGACGGTTCGAGCGCGATTATCTTTTTTATCGTGGGGAAGTACGTCAACGCTTCTTTTATTGTATCGCCGTTATACGCGCCGAGGTCAATATATGCGGTGTACGCGCCGCGGAGCAGCGTTTTCAGCGCTGTGTCTTTGTCCGTATCGACGGAGAAATGCGATATTTTGCCGTCGAGCTTGTATTTTATGATCTCATCATAGACGTTCTTCGATTTGTCGTCGGCAAGGATCTCCCGCGCCGCCGCTATATTTTTTTTGTTTTTGAAGTAAAAATCCGCGTTGAATATCTCGTCGCCCGCAACGGGAACGTCGGGCGCGTATGTCTCCTTTTCCGAGGCGATCTTTTTCATGTTCGCCATAACGTTGGAAAGGCACGAGCCGAAAGAGATGAGCACGATGAAGTCGCCGAATTTCTCGCACGCTTCGGCGTACGACATGACTTTCATCCTGTGAAAGAGATTTCCGCGCGCGAATCCGTCCGACGCGAACACGCCGTCGGGCGAAATTCCAAGTCCCGACAGCACGTTTATTATTTTATCCGCGCCGTTTCCCATTCCGTAGAGAACGAGCGGCTTATCCTTGATTTTTAAGCGAGACCAAAGCTCGCGCACACCGAAAACGTCCATAATGACCTCCGCTGAATGTAATTTTATCACGAAAACGAGAAAAAGTAAAGTAACTAAGCATTTTTTGAAAAAATATTGACAAAGGCGGTTTTGTTTGATATAATAACGGATGTGCTGGTATGGCTCAGTCGGTAGAGCACGTCATTGGTAATGACGAGGTCACCGGTCCGATTCCGGTTACCAGCTCCAGAAAAGCCCTCGTCGAAAGACGAGGGCTTTTCAACGATATGCGAAAAGAATTTCAGATGCTAAAAAACACGCCGTTGGGCGTGTTTTTTTATCACTGTGCGTTTGTTTCCTCGTGCATTTTTGATTTGTTTGCGTACATTTTCTTGTCGGCTTCGAGGAAAAGGTTGCGGAGGGTGGATTTACCGATGTCGTCGATGTATTCATAGCCAATCGCTATGCTGACATCGTATTTTTTTTGCGACTCGGTGAATTTTTTGATCTTATATTCGATTTCTTCATGCGTGATGCTCTTGACTATCGCCGAGAATTCATCGCCGCCGAAGCGGTAGCAGTTGCTTCCCGTATCATCCC
>JAFXWT010000166.1 GCA_017542695.1 Clostridia bacterium | reverse complement strand
GCCCCATGATAGAACTTGTCGCAAAGAAAGATTGCCTGATCCTTATTATTCGTCCAAATTTACATAAAAGACAATATCTGCGCGGCTGTTTTTACCGACCAAACCGCAATCTTTAAAATGCAAATGTGTAAAGCCTAAGTTTTGTTTGTCATTATTTCTTAATTTGAGTTGTTTGACTTCAATTCCAAATTTAGTCAAATAACTTGCCAATGTCTCCAATTCTTCGCAACTAAGTAATAACTCAACACTATCAGTTTCTATATCCTTTTCGGCATATATTTTCATAAAAATCAGCCTCCCCATCCGTTATCAAAAATCCAGATTCGTTCACTATTGGTTAAAGTATGCGCGCCTTTCAGGCCTCTTTTCATTCCTCTTTCTCCCAAACAAACAGCAAGCACAACTTGTTAATTTTATACAATTTTAACATATCATACGCGGGTCCATTTGTCAAGAGAAACCGTGAGGAGTCCGGCAAAGTTTCGATGGTAATATGAAATGCGAAACCAAGTTACAGATTTTGAAAGGAGTTGAAAGCGCAGTTTTTCGCCTCACAATCGATTTGTAATTTGGTTATTTTTGGCTTTCCGGAAAGCCAACCGGAAGCCGCGAAAGGAGAAAAGAATGGGCAAGAAGTTGGAAGAAGCGATCAAGCGGTCCGGAATGAAGACAGACGAATTTGCCGAGGCGGTCGGGGTAACGTCCCATTTTATCCGTTATCTCATCCGCGGGGTGAAGCGTCCGAGCGTCACTACGCTGAAACTGATGGCGGATCTGCAGCTTTTTGCTAACGTGGAGACGGCGACCAACACCCTCGCCTCGCTGCAGCCCACCTACCTGAACACCAACACCACAGGCGACGGCGGTCTCTCTGTCGAAAACAAAACGTTTTACGACAAGGTCTTGATCCAGGAAGCCGGTCCCGCGCTCGTCCACGACCAGTTTGCGCAGAAGCGAAACATCCCCAAGAACGGCGGCAAGACGATCGAATTCCGCAAATTCATGCCGCTTGAAAAGGCGCTCACGCCCCTTGTTGAGGGTCTTACCCCCAGCGGCAACCGTCTGAACGCGACGAACATCACCGCGACTGTTGACCAGTACGGCGATATCATCGTTCAGAGCGATCTTCTGGAACTCACCGCGATCGACAACACCATCGTCGAGGCGACGAAGCTCCTCGGCAAGCAGGCCGGTCTGACCCTTGACACGATCACCAGAAACGCGATGCAGATGACCCGCAACGCTTCGTTCGCGGATCGCTACGTCTCCACCGTCGCGACGGCTGTTAAAGCTCGTGCGGATCTGGACATCACTGCCAAGATCACTGTGGACGACATTTTGCGTGTCGTGACCAAGCTCCGCGCGCAGAACGCTCCCACCATCAACGGCAAGTACGTCGGGATCATTCATCCGTACGCTGCGTACGACCTGATGCGCGATCCGGAATTCATCGAGTGGCACAAGTACGCGCAGCCCGGCGAACTGTACGCCGGTGAGATTGGCGAAATCGGAGGCGTCCGTTTCGTGGAGTCCACCGAAGCGAAGATCTACCGTCCGCAGATCACCTCCGGGAGCGCGACCCTTACCGTCAAGACAAACACCTCTTCCAGCACCTCTTGTGAGGTAAAGGAAGTGATCACCGCCGAAGACGTTGCTGCCTACGCTGCGAGAAACGCAGACGACAAGTATCTGTACATCGGCGGGACCAAGACTGCCGTGTCTGCGCTCGTCGCCGGTAATGACGGTAGCGCGTCGTCGATCACGCTCGGTTCTGCCGCGTCTCTGACCGCAGATACCGTGATCGCGGACTTTAAGGACCAGGGGACCAAGACAGGTGTCGCGGTGTTCGGCACGCTGATCTTCGGCGCGGACGCTTATGCCACGACCGAAGTGACCGGCGGCGGTCTGGAGACCATCGTCAAACAGAAGGGTTCCGGCGGTACGTCTGACCCGCTGAACCAGCGCTCGTCTGTCGGCTGGAAGGCGCTCAAGGTTTCCGAACTGCTCGTCGAGAACTACATCGTGCGCCTGGAATCCGTCTCGCCGCGTTACTCCAATATCGCGAAGGCGAACTAAAATCAGGGGGGAGCAATCCCTCCTCCATATAGGAGGAATACCATGGCAACCAAAAAAGGAATCGAAGAAGAAATCCGTGAAGAAGTGATCGAGGAAAAAGACCCGAACGAAGAACTCGTCGACGTCTTTATTCCGATCGACAGGAACCGGCCCGGAGACGTCACCGTATGGGTGAACGACCGCAGCTGGACTATTCGAAGAGGCGTCCGCGTGAAGATCCCTCTTTGCGCCGCGCTCCAGCTTCAGCACGCGGAGAAGATGGAAAGTGATGCGCTGGAGTATTCCATTGCGCAGCAGAACGCCGCGGCGGACCACGCCCGCAGTCTGTAATGATTCCGTGGGGAGCGGCAATTTTGTCGCTCCCCTATCACACAGGAGGCCGATATGACCATTATTGAAGCAATCAACCGCACAGACGCGGTAAAACCGAATCAATATACGCAGGAAGAGAAGATCCGCTGGCTGTCCATTTTGGACGGTATGGTGAAAAAAGAGATCATCGATGTTCACGAAGGCGCCGATCTCGTTCCGTTTACGCCGTATGCCGCGGATACCGCTCTTGACACCGTCCTTCTTATCGCGGAGCCTTACGCGCAGGAAGCATATACCGCGTGGCTCTCCGCACAGATCGACTATTCCAACGAAGAAATCAACCGCTACGCCAACAGTATGGCAGCGTTCAACGCGGCGTACAGCGCATATTCCGCGTGGTACAACCGCACATATATGCCACTTCAGCGCAACAGAATCACGACATTCTGCAGCGGCGTGAAAGAGCCTGTTCTTCCGTGGCCGCTCCAGGGGTGACGCAATGAAACTTCCGGAACTGTATGATATTCCGTCAGCCAGGAGCGTGACGGAAGAATTCCTCGGACTGAATCAAAACCTTCGGATCGGCGCGGGTGAATTTGCCGCAATGAAGAACCTGACGTCGGATCACTACCCCGTTCTATCCACGCGCAGGCAGCGCGGCGTGTATCAGGACAACGGGTCCACGTCTTCCGAATACCTTTCCGTGTTTGCAAAAGACAGACCGTGCTGGATAAAAGGAACGAAGGTATATATCAATGGGTACGAAGTCGGCGGTGTAACGCTTAACGCAACAAAGCCGAAGCAAGTCGTATCGATGGGCGCGTATATCATCATATTCCCTGATAAAGTATGGATCAATACGCTTCGCGCTACCGGCGTATCCGCCTTTTCGCACGGTGCGCTCGGAAACACTTTCTCCCAAAGTGGAGGAACCGCCGGTTTTCATTTGTGCAGGGAAGACGGAACGGTATACACATCTGTTGAGGCAAATCCAACTCCGCCGGAAAACCCGGTAAACGGTACTCTTTGGATAGATAACTCTAACGAGAAGCCGGTCCTGAAACAGTATTCAACGTCTACCGAATCGTGGAATGCGATCACGACAACGTATGTGAAAATCTCATGTTTCGGTATAGGGTCCGGCTTTGCCGATGGCGACGGCGTTACGATCTCCGGTATTGTGGAAACCGGTGAGCAGAAAGTCGGCGCGGAGGATCTGAACGGAAAGACAATCATACAGAAGGCGTATCACGACGCACAAACTCCGGCCGATGATTATATCGTCGTGCCTGGAATCCTGACGGCAAACGTTGATATTACGTATGTGTCCGGCGGTATATCCGTTGAGAGATCGATTCCTGACCTGGATTACGTGATCGAGAGCAACAACCGTCTGTGGGGATGCCACTACGGGCTTTCATCTGGCGGTACGGAGGTCCTGAACGAGATCTACGCCTGCAAGCTTGGCGATTTCAAAAACTGGAACGTGTTCGCCGGTATTTCGACGGATTCCTATACGGCGTCCGTCGGTTCGGACGGTCCGTTTACAGGAGCCGTGAACTATCTCGGATACCCTCTCTTTTTCAAGGAAAACTGCATTCACAAGGTTTACGGATCCTATCCAGCCAACTATCAGATCCAGACGACAATGTGCCCCGGCGTCCAAAAAGGAAGCAGTAAGAGCCTGTCTATCGCGAACGAGGTTCTGTATTACAAGTCACCTTCCGATGTCGTCGCGTACGACGGATCTCTTCCCGCAACCGTATCGGCGGCTCTCGGCCCGGAAGCGTACAAGGACGCGGTCGGATGCGCGAACGAAGGAAAATACTACGTCTCCATGAAGGATTCCGAAGGTCAATCTCACTTTTTCGCATACGACGTGAAAAAGGGACTGTGGCACGAAGAAGATGATCTTCGCGTGGTTGATATGGTCTCCTGCGACGGAGAATTGTATATGATCCGGGAAGATAAGGCGGTAGTTGATAACGTAGACGTGTACTACGGCGGAGCAATCGTAACGGAATACGGGTCCGGCTTACCGGATATTTCTCTGATCAAGTGGTACGCGGAAACCGGCGTGATCGGTCTGTCGTCTCCGGATACGAAGAATATATCACGAATAACCGTTCGCCTGAGCCTTTCGCCAGACGCGCGCGTGAAATTTTCCGCACAGTACGATTCCGCAGACAGATGGGACTACCTCTGCACGATCGCGCAGAGGACGCTCCGAACGATCACCGTACCGATGAAACCGCGGCGCTGCGATCACCTCAGGCTGAGAATCGAAGGGGTCGGTGACTGCAAGATCTATTCCATCACCTATACCACCGCACAAGGGAGTGAAAAGCCGTGAGCATCGAAACGCCGAGCATTACCGGAAGCGGAATCGATCAGATCCAGCAGATCAAGTCGTATCTGTTCCGCCTGTCGGAGCAGCTGAACTACGAGCTGAACAATCTGTCCGAAAAAACAGAATACGTGATCACCGGTAAAAACGGAACACAGTCTTCGGCAAGCGCAGCCGGCGCGGAAACAATGACGGCACTTGCCACGTTCAACGCAATAAAATCCCTTATTATCAATTCCGCGGAGATCGTCAACGCCTATTACGCGGATACCGTAAATCTATTGGACGCGAGCAACAAGTACGTGGCTCAGTCTGATTTCGGCGATTATGTTGAGGACACAAGTCTTGTCTTACAGGCAAACGCTACCGGTATTACGCAAAACATGAGAAATATCCGGCAGATCAACTCCCATTTGCTGGAGGAAGGACAAACGCTTACGGTAGACGGTAGGATCAGATCCGGCGTGGTGGATTATGATTCTGACGGAAATCCGATATACGGAATCGAGGTCGGGCAGACCAATACGCTGAACGGCGCTGTCTACTACAATAGATTCGCTCGTTTTACCTCTTCAGAGCTGGCATTTTACGGTGACGCTGATATAAAGAGCGTTCTTTATACAAATATACAGTTTTCCCCATTTTCAGTCCCTTGTTGCGGAATGGTTTCCGAAGTTGACTTTGACGAGGACGAAGATATCATCGCTGTTACGCTTTCAACTGGTGAAAGATTTACCATCGACTATATTCCGTCTAGCATGGACGAAAACTCTATCAAGGCAGGAGATTTTGTAGAAGCGGATCTCGACGCGGAAACGGTAACGGTTTACCGAGATTATTCTACAAAAGTCGCGTCAATCAACAGCAATACTATGCACATCACAAACGCGGTGATTGAAAAACAACTCGATCTCGGAAAATACCAGATTGATACGTCTTCCGGTCTTGTGTTCAACTGGAGGGGATAATGAGTACAACTATCAACGGGACCACGTCCACGTACTGGACGTTCAAAGCTGAAGTGACAGAGAGCAATCCTTCTGTTGAAAACAACACATCCGATGTTCTTGTGGAAGTGTATATAGGCAGGGCTTCCGGAGCAGGACAATCGTATTTTCAAAATGCTGATATTGATTTCATATATACGGTGGACGGACAGGTATACACCGAGCATTACCACGGAAGTGAAGTTATAGACGCCGGATCGTATAAAAAAATCGTATACCATACGTTCACCGTTCAGCACAACAACGACGGATCGAAAACGATTTCCGTATCCGTTTCATTCAACAACGATATTTCACCTGAGAGCGGTAATCTGATTGGAACGGTCACACTGTCACAGATTGTAAGGGCAAGCACGCCGTCTTTCGCCAATCCGTTTACGATCGGAGATAATCTGTCGATCAATATGAACTGCAGCGCCTCTACGTTTACGCACACGCTGGAGTATTCCGGAGACGGAACCGATTATACGCAATTTGCAACAAACGTCGGAGAAAGTTATTCGTGGGATACGTCCGTTTTGTACCCGATCTGCAAATACTCGGATCATTTGACCGGATATATCCGGTCAACGACCTACAACGGAGCGACACAAGTCGGTTCTCCGTCGATTGTTTCGTTTACCGGGAATGTTTCTGCGCAAGGCAACACGCCGGATGTTTCTGTTTCGCATAGCATTGATAATACTGCGATACCGGTTTTACATAGATCGGCGTTTTCCGGCACGATTATCCAGGATATATCCAAGATCACGTTTACCATTACAGGTACGGCAAAGCATTCCGCTGAAATTTCCAAATACTACGTCAACGGAAAAGAGTGTGAATCCTCTGTTGAAGTGATCCCGAATACGTCCGGGAGTGTTCCCTATACGATCACGGTAACGGATAGCAGAGGCTTCTCAAACCATACGACCGTTGATCTGAATATCGAGGCGTATACAGCGCCAAGAATCATCCAGAAGCCTGGAAACAGCCGCGTTATGGTAGGCAGAGCGATATACGGATTATTCGATCCGCAAGGAACAAAGCTGAGGATGGAGTTTGCGAGGTCTGTGTTTTCGGTTGGCGGAGCGAATAAATCAACGGTATCTTGCACAATCGTTGGCGAACAGGCTTCAACGACGCTATTGGATGAAAACGATTCCGACGTGTTTTCCGGCGATCTTCCTGGACGCGGTAGCAATTATCTGAACATCTCGGACACATACACCATTAAGCTGACGGTTTCAGACTACGTCACCGGGGACGTGGACTATGAGTATCAGATACCGGTCGGATTTGCTACACTGCACCTTGCAGAAGGAGGTACCGGCGTCGGAATCGGAATGTATCACGATCCACTCCACGCAAACGGTCTTGATGTAGGATTCGACGCATATTTTGACGAAAACGTAGCTGTTGATAAAAATACATATTTTGGTGGGAAAATCTACATATACGACGGAAACAATTACGTTGACGTGACGTCCGCTATTCTCGGACTTGTCAATAACAATTCATAGGAGGGGGAACATGGCAATCTTTACGCCGAGCGAATCGCTCAAAAAGAAAAAGGAGGACGTGGACGCGCTGTCGGAGCAGCAAAAAAACTACGGCGCTTACCAGGAATCCGATTACGTCAAGGGCTTGCGCGACGCGGCTCTTGCCGATAAATCCGCGCTCGATACCTTCGGAGACTTTCAGTTTTCCAAGCAGCATCTTTACGATACGCTTGAAAACAGTCTTCTGAACCGTCCGAAATTCAGTTACGACGTGGACGGCGATTCCCTGTACCAGATGTACAAGGATAAGTACATCAAGGGCGCGAAGCTCGCCATGCAGGACACGATGGGGCAGGCTGCCGCGCTGACCGGCGGATACGGCAATTCATACGCCGCAACGGTCGGGAATCAGGCGTATCAGTCGTATCTCGGCCAGCTGAACGACGTGATACCGGAACTGTATCATCTT
>JAFXWT010000165.1 GCA_017542695.1 Clostridia bacterium | reverse complement strand
GGGGCTCCAGAAGGAGCACATCGGCGCGTGCGTGAAGCACTACTGCCTGAATAATATAGAATACGCGCGGCTTTTCGACTCGTCGGAGGTAGACGAGCGCACGATGCGCGAAATATATCTGCGCGTGTTCGAGATAGCAATGGAAGCAAAGCCGTGGACGGTGATGTGCTCGTACAATCTACTGAACGGCACGCTCATGTCGGAGAACGGCAAGATGTTCGATCTGCTGCGCGACGAGTTCGGCTTTGACGGACTCGTAATGTCCGACTGGTCGGCGGTAAGACGCTCGTCGCGCTCGATAAACGGCGGTCTCGATCTTGAAATGCCTCACAATACGCCGCGCGAAACGGTAATGCGCGAGGACTACGCGGCGGGGCTTGTGGACGAAAAGATGCTTGAGCGCGCGGCGTCGCGCGTGATCGCGCTTGCCGAAAAGATAGGCGAGGAAGCAAAAAAGAGAAAGAGCGACATGACGGTCGAGGAGCGCGAGGAGTTCGTCGTCAAGGCGGCGAGAGAGAGCATCGTGCTGCTCAAAAACAAAAACGGCGCGCTGCCGCTCACAAATGAGATGGTCATGATCACGGGCGCGCCCGAGCGCGAGCTTTACCGCGGCGGCGGTTCGGCGAAGGTCGAGCCGTCAAAGCCCTATGTCAGACTCGGCGTCGCGCTGCGCGAGCTCGGCATCGACACGTCGTATCGTGAGTCGGTGAGAGAAGTCGTCGGCGGGCAGGCGTGCATGAACGGCAGCGCCATCAGCTGCCGCGAGGAGCTTGAGGGGCGCGACGCGGCGATCATCGAGGTCGGAAACCCGTCATCCGTGGAAACGGAAGGGCGCGACAGGCAGACGATAAAACTCTGCAACGAAGAAATCAGCGTTATAAAATATCTTGCGAAGAAATGCCCTGATAAGAAGATCATCGTTGTCGTTTACGCCGGCTCGGCGGTCGATATGTCCGACTGGATCGACGACGTCGACGCTGTCGTTTGGGCGGGATATCCCGGTCAGGGCGGCAACCGCGCAGTCGCCGAAGTGCTGACGGGCAAGGTCAATCCGTCAGGCAAGCTCTCCGAAACGTTCCCGCTTCATCTCGAGGACGTCAAGGCGATGCACTCGTACATCGACCCCGAAACGGTCGTTTACGAAGAGGAGCTCGACGTCGGTTACAGATATTTCGAGACAGCGAACGTGCCGGTGCTCTTCCCGTTCGGGTACGGGCTTTCGTATTCGGAGTTTGAGTACAAAAACCTTAATGTGACGGACGGCGAAAAGGTGCTGACGGCGGAATTTGACATCGAAAACGTATCGGATATCGACGGCAAGGAGATTGCCGAGCTTTACGTGTCGTTTGAGACGGGCGAAAAAGGTCGGCCGGCGATCGAGCTGAAAGGATTTACGAAAGTTTTCGTCACGGCGCACAAAACGGCGCGCGCGAAGATCGAAGTCGACAAGAAATACATGACGTATTTCTCTACCGAAACGAACAAATTCGAGCCGATCGGAAAATGCACGGTCAAGATAGGAAAGAACGTGCGCGACATCGTGCTTGAAAAAGAAATATAAAAAGAATCAAAATGCCGCCCTGTCGGGCGGCTTTTTGACAGAAACGGGAGAAAATCAACGTCATTCGCAAATGAAACGGCGCTTGACTTTCGTCGTGTTTTTTTATATAATTGAGTTATAGTTACAAATAAATCATGCATCGCGGAGGGGAAATGGAGTTTTCAAAAGAGATCGTCGAAAAAATATATTCGGGTTGGCTCGGAAAGGTGATCGGAGTCAGACTCGGCTCGCCTATCGAGGGCATGTGGTATCATTCCATCGGGGAAAAATACGGGGAGATAACGGATTATCTCTATGATTACGACCTTTACGCCGCGGACGACGACTTAAACGGTCCGCTCTTTTTCCTGCGCGCGCTTGAAGACGGAGGGCACGGAAAAAAACTGACGGCGGAGGACGTCGGGCGGGCGCTGCTCGATTACGCGCCGTACGAACACGGGTTTTTCTGGTGGGGCGGCTACGGCATTTCGACGGAGCACACAGCGTATCTGAATCTGCGCGCGGGCGTTCCCGCGGGCGTCAGCGGAAGCGTCGCTCTCAACGGAGAGACTGTCGCCGAGCAGATAGGAGGGCAGATATTCATCGACACGTGGGGGCTTGTCACGCCGGGAGACCCTGATCTCACGGCGCACCTTGCAGAGAAGGCGGCATCCGTCACTCACGGCGGGAACGGAATATACGGCGGGATATTCGTCGCTGTTTGCGTGTCTCTCGCTTTTATTGAAAGCAATATCGAAAAGATAATCGAAAAGGCGCTGACGTATATCCCCGCAGACTCGGAATACGCGCGAGTGACGAACGCGGTACGCGAGTTTTACGGAAAAAATCCCGATGACTGGCGCGCGTGCTACTTATACGTGCGCGAAAACTTCGGATACGACAAATATCCCGGCAACTGCCACATCATTCCGAATGCGGCCGTGGTCGTTCTTTCCCTGCTCTACTCGAATGGCGACTATTCGCGCGCCGTTTGCATCGCAAATATGTGCGGGTGGGACACCGACTGCAACGCGGGCAACGTCGGGGCGATAATGGGCGTTCTTTGCGGGCTTGACAGTATCGACAACAAGTGGGTAAAGCCGATAAACGACCTTATGATCTGCTCGTCTGTCGTCGGTAAATACAATATTTCGACAGTCTCGGAAAACGCGCTCTTCATCGCGCGGCAGGCGGCGGCGCTCGCGGTGGCGGAGCTTCCCGAGCCGTATAAAACGGCGGCGGAGCGAACAGGCGACGCAACGTTTGAGCTTCCGCGCTCGACGTGCGCCGTGAACGTGCTGTGCGCGGAGGACGGCGATACGGTCTCGTTTGAAAAAAAGAGATACGCCGAGGGCGAAAAGAAGCCCGCGCCGCGTTACGCCCTGAAAAACACCGACGCAACAGCCGCGTCTGGCGCGCGCTCGCTTGAGATCGCCGTCAAGCGCCCGAAAGACAAAGAAAAAATATTCGTTTACAAAAAGACGTATTATCACCCGTCCGACTTTTCGGACAGCAGATACGATCCCGAGTTTTCGCCCGTGTGTTACCCCGGGCAGACGGTGCGTGCCGCGGCGTTCATTCCGAGCGATATTTACGACGCGACGGCGGCGGCGTTCTGCTACGACAAGCGGCACGATAAGCTGATTTACGGCGAGCGCGTCGCGCTTTGCGCCGGTGAGTGGCAAACGGTCGAAGTTAAGATACCGCGCATCGAGGCGGGGCTGATCGAATGCGTCGGCGTTTGCTTTGAAACCGACAACCCAAACGGGAAGAAAAACAATTTCGTCTGTAACGTCGACGATCTTGAAATAAGCGGAAAAGCGAGCTACACAGTCGATTTTTCGCGCGAAACGCGCGAGAGATGGAATTGGCGGCACATCGACATCAGTCAGTTCACGCGCGTCAAGGGAATATTCCGTCTTGACGGTGAAGCGGCGCATCTGTCGGGAGCCGATTTTGCGGAGGTTTTCACGGGTGACGTCGCGTGGCGCGACTACAAATGCGCGCTGACGCTCTCCGCCGTCGAAGGACGCGAGCATTATCTGCTCTTCCGTGTTCAGGGCGCGATGAGGTATTACGCCGTCGGGTTCAAGGGCGATGAATTCTGCCTTATGAAGAATTATTACGGGCTACATAAGCAGGCGGGCGCAAAAGTGAGGTTTGAGCGCGGGCGCGAGTACAAGATCGAGGTCGAAGTCACGGGAAATAAAATAAAAGCGTCACTTGAAGGCGCGCCGCTTATTGAATATGTCGACGAAAAAGATCCGCTTCTGTTCGGCTCGGTCGGCATGGCAAACAGGAACGGATCGCACACAAAATACATCAAACTTGAAGTGAGGTAATGAAAATGAAGGTCACGCGCAAGGTACTATTCGAGCTTCCGCCGAAGGAGAACAATCCGCGCAACAGCGAGGGGGATTTTATCCGTCTTCCCGACGGGAAATATATGTTCGCTTACACGCACTATTTCGGCACGAGCTGGGACGACCACGAAGACAGCGAGATCCGCGCGATATATTCGCGGG
The DNA here is from genome assembly GCA_017542695.1 of Clostridia bacterium. The sequence continues at coordinate 85,976 of JAFXWT010000165.1, read as the reverse complement.
ACGGTGAGCATTTCGACGTTGAAAATGAGAAAACGATCTTCCGCCCCGAACGCGCCAGTGGCAACAACGCGATGTCGGCGACGCTCCGCCCGAACGGGAAAGGCGGCGTTTCGCTTTACTGCATTGTAAAATACGACACGAAAGACCTGACCAAAGCTCCCGTGAGAGACGAAATATGGCGCATCGACTCGCCCGACGGATACGATTTTTCGGCAGAGCCGCTGCTCATTTACCCGAAGAGCCGCAAGGGCTATTACGCGACGAACAACTGCCGCATCGAAACAACGGCATCAGGGCGCATGTTCTTGCCGATGGCGGTGCACAACATGACGTTTGTCGACGGAAAATACCGCTTTATCGACTCGGGAAAAGCGTATTTTCTCTACTCCGACGACGGCGGCGTGACGTGGAACGAGGACGTGCAGGTGCTCGAATTTCCCGACAGGCCGAACAAGAACGGACTTCAGGAGCCGGGTATCGTCGAACTGCCGGACGGAATGCTCTACGGGTATTTCCGCACGGATGCCGACTATCAGTATGAGAGTTTTTCCCGCGACGGCGGCGTGACGTGGTCAAGGCCGCGCCCGTCGAGATTCGAATCGCCGCTGTCCCCGATGACGATACGGAAAAATCATTACAGCGGCAAGTATTACGCGATATGGAACCCGTACCGCGACGATCCGGAGAGCACCCTGCATCCGCGCTACCGCAACACATGGGGGCGCACGCCGCTCGCCATCGCTGAGAGCGACGACGGGATAAACTTCTCCGATTTCGTACTGCTTGAGGACGACATTCACCGCGGATACTGCTATCCCGCGATATTCTTCTTAAATGAGCGCGAGGCGCTCGTATCGTATTGCAGCGGCGGCAGAGACATCGTTCCGCTGCAGAGAACGACTGTATCGAAAATAACGATTGATTGACACGGAGAAGAAAATGTATCTCTATAACGGAAAAGAAGTAAATATCAAAGTCGAGATATATCCCGACGTTGTGCCGTACCTCGGGGAAACCGACATGATTGAATTTTTGACAGATCCCGTCGCGTGCGGCGACGCTTGGGAAAAAGCGAAAGAAAAATTCTACGCCGAATTCGGTGACGATCTGCCGATGAGAGCTGTCTCGCCGCACCCGATATCGTATATGCATCTGCTCTCACTCGGAGCAAAGCTCGACATGAGCGCCGGCGGCGAGCCGAATGTGCACGCGTTCGCGTCTGACATCGACGAAGCGCTCGAATATGCGAAAAAGGCGGAGAATTTCAATTACGAGAACATGAGGGAGGCGGACAAGCTCTACGAGATGTGCGAATATCTCAGGCGGCGCTTCCCCGAGGAAAACGTATCGAAGTTCACGGGGTTCGGGTACGAAGGTCCTGTCACAACGGCGGTGCTGATGCGCGGCTCGGACTTTTACTGCGATATTTACGAGGAGCCCGAAAAATGCAAAGAGCTGCTTGATCTTATCGCCGTCGGCGCGGGCAAATGCGCGAACTTCGCGCGGCTGAAAAGCGGCGGGAAGATCAACGATTACGCATATTCGATCTGCGACGATTTCGCGGCGCTGATACCGCCGACGATGATGAGCGAGTTCGTTTTCCCGTATTGGTACAAATTCGGCGACACGATAACTCTCGACCGTCCGACGCGATTCTTCCTGCACTGCGAGGGGATGATGCCAAAGCACCTCGAATATCTCGCTCCGGCGCATATCAATCACTTTCAGCCGTCTGTGTCTCCGGCGCTGAAAGCGACCGATCTCTCGCCGTGGGTCGGCAAGTCGTATAACGAGTTCGACTGGCTGTGCTATGCGTGGAACGTCGTCAATATGACGGACGGCGAAATCGCCGACTTTATCGAAAATTCTCTTGCGGCGGGCGCATGCGCAGTTCGCACGCAGATAGGCGCTTACGCTTTTCAAATCGGCAAGACCGACAGAATAAAAGTGTGGATAAAAGCAGGGGAGAAATACAAGGCATGATGAAAAGGCCGCCCGCAACTGCGGGCGGCTTGATATTTTATTTTATCTCTCTGCCGAGCAAGAAGAATTTTCTGTCGGGATACCAGAGGATATTCTTTCCGTTTTGGTGCGTCATCGTGCCGTAGATCGCCGCCTGCGTGACGGTGCCGAAGCCGTCGGCATCATCTCCGAACTCGTAGAACAGTCCGCTCTCTTCCTTTTTGAAGCGGATCGGCTGGCGGTTGTCGGGATCGAAATATCCTATCGCGTATCTGATGGGATTGCGCGGGAGGTACGGCTTGTTTATATCGAAAACTCCATGATAGAACTGGATATACCTTCCGTCGCCGAGGTCGTATAGCGGGCACGGAGAGATAGGGTGGACAAACGGCGTCATATCGTCGAAATAAAGCGGGCGCGGATCTTCCCACGTGTGCCCGCCGTCGCTCGAATACGAAAAATACACGGCGCCGAGATTAGTTCTCATCGACGCGAAGATGCGTCCGTCGGGGAGAGTCACCCAAGCCGGCTCCTCGATGCGCCCGATCGCGCCCCACGAACGATAAACGTGAAGCCCTCTCTCGTCGTCGGGAAGGGTTGTTATTTTGATATCCTCGATCTCGGGGTCGTCGTCGATGTTGTCAAAGCGATAGAAATAGACGCGGCAGCCGTCTCGGTCTTCTTCATTGACGCGGCGGCTGACGTATTTTGTAAAGCCCGCGAGATATTTGCCGTCGGGGCCGCGCATCGGAACTTCGTATACGATGTCGTCCTGGATATATTCGTCGCTGTCGTATCTCGTCTTGCGCTGTCTGATGTCGCCGCCCTCGCTCCAACTTTCGCCGCAGTCGTCGGAATACATCGCGGTGAACACGCCCGTCAGCTGACGGTGGTTGTCGACGGTGCCGAGCAGCTCGCGGTAGTAGAAAAGGTATATCCTGCCCGAGCGCGTGACGATGGGGAATCCCCACGACGCCTGCGCTTCGTTTTTTGCGTCCTCTTTTGTCACGGCGCGGCTGCCGACGATGAATTTCGGCGCCGTCCACGTCTTGCCGCCGTCGCGGCTTCTCGCCATGACGATGTGGTTGTTTCCCGTGCCCTCAAACGTGCTCTGCGTCCAGAAAGCGAGCATTCCGCCGTATTTTTCGTGTTCGACAACATAAAGGTGGACGTTGTCGCTCTCCCATTCGAGCTGTTTCGGAACGAACATCACATAGTCGGGGCGGGTTATTTTCATTTGCTGTTCAAGATATTTCTTGTCGTGGATCGTCATTATTTTATTCCTCCGTCAGATTTTTTTCAGTCCGTCGCAAACCGCTTTTGCCCTGTCGTGCAGGAAGCCGTAGTCGCACCCGACGAAAAGTATCGTCGCGCCGAGGTCTTTCCACATTCTGAGCCATGCTTCGTCATAAAACGTCGCTACGCCGAACGGTTTTCCGCTTTTTCTGAGCACCGCGGCGGCTTTTTTGTATATTTCGATCATTTGGGGCGCTTTGACTTGCCCGATCATCCCGACGGAGCCGGAAAGATCGTTCGGACCAAAGACGAACGCATCGACGCCGTCGATTTTGGCAATGTTTTCAAGGTCGTTCACCGCGTCGATGTGCTCGATCTGGAGCACTCGTTTGCACTCGCGGTAAGTTTTTGTGACGTATTCCATCTGCGGCACGTCGCCGTAGTCGTTTGCACGCATCGGACCGTACCCGCGAACGCCCGCGGGCGGATATTCGCAGGCAGCGACGGCGCGGCGCGCGTCATCGGCGCTTCTGATATACGGGAAGATTATGCCGTCCGCGCCCATATCAAGTACGGGTTTTGCGAGAACGGGATCGTTCCACGGCACGCGAACCCATGCGGGAACGCCTCCCGCGCGGGCGGCAATGAGCGTGTTTTCAAGCGCGACTCCCGAAATGGGCGAGTGCTCGCAGTCGATCCAAAGCAGGTCATACCCCGCTTTTGCGACGCACTCCGTCACCGTCATATCGCCGATGCAGATGAGCGTTCCGATGACTGTTTCGCCGCCGTTGAGTTTTCTGTCTAAATTATCGTTTTTCATATTTGCCTCTCATTCTATGTCAAGGAACCAGTGCGACACGTTGACACAGCCCTTGCTGTACGGGATCGACGACTGTATCAGCACGCGCTGGCGATCGCCCTCGTCAAGCACGAGATTGTTGGAGTAATACGCCGTGCCGCTCGACGAGGAGCAGATATACTCGCCGTCGTCCCACGTGATACCGTCGCGGCTCGTGTAGAGGACGAAATCCATCGGCAGTTCGTTTGTCATACATCCCGCTCTGCCGTGGAGGATATATCCGCCGCGCACCTTTGCTATCTGCGGGTTGCGGATCCGTTTTTTGACGTAGCTCCTGCCGCTCTCGCGCCACGTTTTGCCCATGTCGTCGCTGATATGGTATACGAGATTATACTCGTCGTGCGTGTCGTATTCGTAGCAGACGAGCGAGCCGTCGTCGCGCAGCGTCATCGCGCCGTACGCGTGGCCGTTCGTGTCGCCGGGAAGTTCAGACCAAAGTGAAAATGATCTTCCGCCGTCGGTGCTTTTATATATGTAATATCTGTGTTCGGGGAGCTTGGCGAGCCAGTCGTCGTTTGCGAGCATCAGCACGTAGATCGCGCCGTTCCAGACGTGCGCGTCGTAAATTCTTCCCTTTTTGTCGCAAAACGGTATCGGCTCAGACCACGTTTCGCCGCCGTCCTCACTGCGCACGACGACGGGCTCGAGGTACGGCTCCCATCCGTTCGGATTTTCGTTTCTGATGCAAAGGGCGACGATCTCATCGTCCTTTGTCGAGACGGCTTTTTCACAGCTGACCGTGAACGGCTGATTTATGAAGCTGTCCCACGAATACGGGAAAACGCGCGGCTCGTCCCACGTTCTGCCGCCGTCCTGCGAGCGGCGGTATTCGAGCCAGCCGAAGCCGTTATGACCGGGAGACCACTTGTTGCGCGTCGGAGAGCAGTTCGACCAGAACGCCATGACGCATCCCTTTTTATACTCGACGAGCGCGTGCGAAAGGTGGCCGCTCCTGTGCTTTTTTTCATTATCGACGAACATGATCCCGTCGTTTGGGATATCTTCGGGGGTGATCTTAAAATTCACGCAGCGCATTTTTCCTCCTTTTAATTCGCCGATATCATTTCTTCCCACGACGTGACGTATGTGTCGTCGAACGGGAGTATCGGCTCGTTCAGTTCGGGTATTTCTTCTATCTCGCCTTTCGCGTATCCGACGAGCCGCAGGCGGCAGTCGTCGAGGCGGCGGATCAGCCCGCCGAGGCGGGCGGCGTGTATCTCAAAGCCGTACGGCTTGTTTATTTCGTACCAGCGGCGGCGGAACGACGCGTAAAACGCTTCGACGCGCCCGATGAATTCGCCGTATTCGTCGGCGAGGGCGAGCAGCGCCGCGCGCTCTCCCTTTTCGTATACGGCGCGCGTTTTCCGCGCGAGCGGAAGTTTTATCTCCATCGCGTCGCACAGCAGTGCGAGAGTTTCGTAGTGGACGGCAAACTCGCCGCCCTTCGCGGCGAGCGCGTGCAGCCGTTTTGCGTGAGACGCGATGGTGTTTGCGTCGACTTCACCGAGATTCGCGCTCATCACGCCGTGAAAAACGTCGTCATAAAGGTGCGTTTTGCAGTGGTTCGACGGGCTGTGCTGGAAATACGGCGATTCGACGGCAATGTCGCGCCCGTATATGTAATTCGGCAGATCCATATCGCAGAAATCATCGAAATCTTCGCCCGTGATGCGTGAAAATTCGGCTTTCATTTCGCTCTCGTCGAGCCCGCGCCACAAAGATGCCGCGTGCATCAGCGCGGGGAGCGCCGTCTGATAGGCGCATTCGCCGCCGTCGTCGCCCCAAAGCGTGAAAAATGCGCGGTCTACGCCGCATTTTTTGCAGGCGGGGACGGCGATCTCATTTCGCGCGATGCTGTATCTGTTGTGCGGAGAAAACGTGTTCCACGTAAACGCGCCGCCCGAAAACCAAACGTCGCCCGTCAGTTTTTTCGTCGAACGGAGCATCGCTTCGTATCGCTCCACTTTTGTTCCGAAGTAATCCCAATGGACGAGCTCGAGCCCTTCGGGAATATTGTCCTTTATCTCTTTCGGGAAGTTGCGCTCCGTGTCCGAGCAAAATTCGCCGGGGGACATATTGAAAAAGAGGTCGTTCGCCATCATCATTTTTTCAAATCCGTGCGCTTTGGCGATGTCGCACACGCGGCGGAGGTGCTTCATGAGCAGCGCGTATCTGTCGGTATATCCGTGCGTGTCGAGATACTTCCCGAGTCCGATATGGTGCGCTTCGTCCATTCCGAGATGGACGCGGCGCGAGGTAAACTCCTTTTCGAGCGAGGCGAACATATTGTCGATGAGCGCGTACGTTTTTTCATCGTCGACCAGCAGGATATCGTCGATGTCGAAAACCTTATGCCTGTACGCGCGCCATCTCTTCAGGTGACCGAGATGCGCGAGCGTCTGGACGAATGGTACGAGTTCTATCCCGACAGACGCGGCGTACGCGTCGAGTTCTTTCAGCTCATCCGCGGAATATCTGCCGCGTTTGTAGCCGAAATACGGCTCGTTTTCGACCTCGTATGTGTCCTCGGTGTAAAGCATGGCGACATTATAGCCCATTTTCGATATGATCTCAAAAAAGCGCTTGAGTCCCGCGACATTCGGCACCGCGTCGCGCGAACAGTCGATCATCACCCCGAGAAGAGTTTTGTTCTTCATTTGCGCCTCCGTTTTTTTCTTTCCGATATTATGCTACCATAAATCCGCCGTTTTTTCAATATAAGTTATTATTTTTTTCGATTTTTTATCGCGCGGCGCGCCTTGACAAACAAAAATAAAACCGTATAATAAAATTATAATAACAAACGTATCAGACGGTGCGCTCATGCGAGCACAACCGAACGATCGTTTATCACCGGCTCGGCAGCGCAGGGAGGTATAATTTCTTTGGGATATTTAAGCAGATACGAATATGAAAAATTTGTCGCCGAAACGCGCGACAGAAGAATGAAATGGTTCCGCGAAGCGCGGCTCGGAATGTTTATACACTACGGACTGTATTCAGAACTCGGAACGGGCGAGTGGTCGATGGCGAACGAAAACTACACCGTCCGTGAATACGAAACGCTTGCGAAAACATTCGCTCCGAAGGAAAACTGCTGCGACGAGTGGTGCGCGCTGGCAAAGAAATTCGGCGCAAAATACATCGTTCTGACAACGCGGCATCACGAAGGATTTTCGCTTTGGGATTCAAAGGTCAATCCGTATAATTCGATGAAGTTCTGCGGGCGCGACATCGTGCGCGAGTTTGTCGAGGCGTGCCGCAAGTATGATCTTAAAATCGGGTTTTATTCGTCGCTTATGGATTGGCATCATCCGGATTCGTGGAAATGCGCGACGGACGTGGACGCAAGACGGCGCTTTACCGATTATATTGAGGCGCTGAACGTCGAGCTTTTATCGAATTACGGAAAGATAGATATTCTCTGGTATGACGTTTCGTGCCCGATAACGAGCGCGGAGGGGTGGGACTCGATAAACCGCAACTACCGTCTGCGCAAGCTCCAACCCGACATCATCATCAACGACCGCAGTATGCTGCCCGAAGATTTCGGTACGCCCGAAGGGCGCATCTCAAAGGACGACGACAGATATTTCGAGGCGTGCCTTACGACGACAAATCTCGCGTGGGGGTATGTTGATGCGGAGCAGGCGAAGGAATTTATGAAAACGCCGAAGCAGATACTGCGCGATCTTCATCTTTGCACTTGCAAGGGCGGGAATATGCTTCTCAACGTCTCGCCCGCTCCCGACGGGAGCATCGACAAATACACGGCGGCAAATCTCGAAAAGGTCGGCGAATGGCTCGCCGTCAACGGCGCAGCGGCATACGGTGAAAAATATCCGACGGCGCCGATTTACAGCGCGAACACGCTGACTGCCGTTTCCGCCGACAAAGACCTCAAAACATTTTTTCTATGGAACTGGGTATGGCCGAAAAACGGGGTGCTGCGCATCGGCGGGTATTTCGACGCGCCGAAGAGGATATCGTATCTATACAGTGGGGAGCCGATCGACTTTGAGGTTGATGGGCATAGGATCATCCTGCGCGGACTGCCCGAAAAGTCGCCCGACGGAATATGCGGCGTCACGGTGCTGAAAATGGAATTTGACGCGCCGCCGCGCCAGAAATTCAGGAGTTATTATCCGCAGATATGCGGCGGACACGATTTTTCCGAGGGGAAAAACGAATGGTAAAAAACACAAAAACGCCGTGGGCGGCACGCCGCCCACGGCGTTTTTTCAAAGCATATATATTTTCGTGTATTTTTCGTTTAAGTATTCGAGGAAATCCTTCGCGGTGAGCGTTTTCCCCGTGAGATCGACAAGCCATTCCTTTGGTGTGAGAACGTTCGCTTTTTTGAAAACGTGCTCCTTCATCCAGCCGTTGATCGACGCGAAATCGCCGCGGGCGATCGCGCCCTTAAAGTCGATGTCCTTTGATATTTCCTTGACGTACATCGCGTTATAAGCATTGCCGAGGGCATAGCTCGGGAAATAGCCGAAGCCGCCCGACCAGTGAACGTCCTGAAGCACGCCCGTCTTGTCGCTGTCGGGAGTGACGCCGAGATACTCTGTGTAAAGCTCGTTCCATTTTTTCGGCACGTCGGCGATCTTTATCTTGCCCGAGCAGATGAGCTTTTCCATCTCATAGCGGATGACAATGTGAAGTCCGTATGTCACCTCGTCCGCTTCCGTACGTATGAGCGACGGCGTGACGACGTTCACCGCTTCGTACAGCTCGCGCTCGGATACGTCGCCGAGCTCGTCGCCGAACAGCTCCATGAGCTTCGGATAGATGAGCCGGATATATTCCTCGCTTCTGCCTATGACGTTCTCGTAAAAACGAGAGACGGACTCGTGCATTCCGTTTGAAACGTGGTCGTTTATGAAATGAGCGTGATCCTCGGCGGGTTCGTTCTGCATGAATATGGCGTGACCGCCCTCGTGGATCACCGAATAGACGTTAGAGAGGAACATATCCTCGTAATAGTGCGTCGTCACGCGCGCGTCGTTTTCCGCGACGGGAGATGTGAACGGGTGCTCCGTCGTTGTGATATATCCTTTACTAAAATCATAGCCGTTCAGCTCGAGCAGATAACGCGAAAACTGTTCCTGCTTATATATCGGCACCTTGCGAGTGAGAAAATCGGTGCGGATGACGTGTTCCGATCTTTTTATTCTGCCGATGAGGTCGATGAGCCCCGCTTTCAGCTCGTCGAAGAATGCGTCAAGGTCTTTCCCGAGTACGCCCTTTTCGCAGTCATTAAGCAGATTGTCATAAAAGTCGGGGAGGGCGTTCTCGCGGAGCGAAACGTCTTCTTTCGATATTTCAAGCACATCTCCGAGCGATTTTTCAAAGATGGAAAAGTCCGATTTTTCCTTTGCCTCGTGCCAGTCGATATACGCCTTGTTGCCTATCTGCGCCCAGCGGAGCTGTGTTTCGGGAGTGACGTTCTTCGTTTTGAGGTAATCGTCGTAGAGGTAGTTTACGCAAATCCTGTCGAGCGGCTCGAGCTCGTCGCGGTGCTCATAAAGATACACCGTCGCCTCCTTCATTTCGTCGGACGTCGCTATTTTGAACGCCTCGTTTGAGAAGTAACTCATCGTTTCGGCTTCTTCTTTCTGCGCGTCGCGCGGAGCGCAGGTTTCAAAATCGAAGTTCATTATTCCGAGCGCGTGATAGTACTTTTTAAGCGTGGAAAGATTGCTTTTTAAGTATTCGAGTTTTTCTTTTGTTATGTTTTCCATGTTATTCTCCTTATCAAATCTCCCACACGATCTGCTTTATGACGGCGAAACGCTCTTCCTTCTCGTAGTAGACGGTGAGGAGCGAGCCGTCCTTTTTCTCTATCGTCGCAGGGTAGCCGAGGTCGGGTGACGGCGCGTTTTCGGTCAGCATTATTTCATCTCCCCACGTTTTGCCGTAATCACGGCTTATGCGCGCGCGGATGCCGCAGTTGCCATGGCGGCAGGCGTAGCTCATTACAAGCGCGCCCGACGAATGAAGCATGAAATGCGGCGGCGAGCCCGCAAGCTCGGGCAGGAGCATCTTCGGAACGGTGAACGTATTGCCGCCGTCGGTCGATTCGGAAATATAAACCGTGAAGAGCGGATGCTCGTTAAAACGCTGCACGCGTATCGCAACAAGGATCTTTCCGTCGGGAAGTTCGATCGCGTGCGGCTCGCATTCGAGGACGTCGCCGAACTCGGCTTTGCATGGAGGCAGGACGGTTTTGACGCGGAAATCCTCGTTTTCGTCCATTTCGCAGAGAGCGATACCCTCGTGATCATTGAATTTATCGAACAGCTTGCCGACCCACATCACTTTGCCTCCGCATACGAACGGGCCGTGCGGGCTTGTGACGGGGCTGCGCTTTATCTCTCCGAACGTCACGCCGCCGTCGCGGCTGATACGATACGTCGAGCCGAGATATTTTTCGCACGCGTCGGCGGGGTACATTCCGAAATAGCTTTGAATGAATTTTATCGACGCGCCGTTGTCGCCCTTTTTGATATTGTTTTCCGCCCAATTTTTCTGATCTTCGGGCGTATTGTTGAACGACGTTATGATGACACGATCGCCAAATACACATATACCGCTGTCGCGGTCGTCAAGCGGCGTGTCGATGACGGGTGTGGGATACGACCACGTTTTTCCGTCGTCAAGACTTTTTGCCATTACGGCTTTGCCGAACGGGCAGATATGGCGGATGCGGAAGCCCGAGCAAACGGCGGCAAGCGAGCCGTCCTGAAGGCGTGCGATGCTCGGCCACGCGAAATATCCGAAGACGGAATCGGGATTTGAAATAATAGTGCGCGGTTGTTCGATAATTTTCATGTTTTCCTCCGTTTATTTTGTGATTTTAATAAAAAACGTCGTGTGAGGTTTTGTTTTCGGTGTCGTTTTTATCGCATCGGCGCGGGAGACGTCGGCTTTAATTGTGCTCGTATCATTACCGTCCCGTTTCTGTCACTTAATGAAGAACGTGAACACCGCGTCGGCAATCATAGTTATGAGCACGAGCACAAACAAGATATTGTGTATCACGTTATTATCAAAACGCTTTTGGAATTTTTCCATTCTCGGATGAACGGAGTATATGCCGAACATGATGAGCAGACCGAAGAGGATGCTCGTTTTGACGGCTATCCTGCCGTCATAATTGCCGAACATACCGCTGTAGTCCCACATGATATATCCCACCGTCCATTCCATAATATACGAGCCGAGAAGCTCGACGCCCGTTACGAGCGCGGTGCCGATAAGGAAGATCGGAAACGGTTTTTTGATTTTCAAGAGGCGCACCACGCCGAGCACGGCGAGCATTCCGAAGCCGTAGATCGGAAGCCACGGACCGTAGAGCACGCCGCGGTTGACAAAGCCGCGGTTGAGTTCGATAAGGTACCACCATACGACCTCGTAAAGCCAGCCCATTATGCAGTAGATCATGAACCATTCGATGAGGTTGCGCGTTTTTTTGAGAAAATCGACAAATTTCATGTTTTTCTCCTTATACCGTTATTTGCGAGAACACTTCGCCTATCGGCGCGTTGATCTCGACGTCGTTTTCCGCGTCCAGCGGGTAGTCGAGGTGATCCCGGTTTATGATCGCAATATGCTTTCCGCGGAAAAATCCGACGTACGACGAGGCAGGATAAACCGTCAGCGACGTGCCGCCGATGATGAGCATATCGGCGCGGCGTATTTCCGATATCGCGCGCGTCACCGCGTCGTCGGGTAGCTGTTCGCCGTAGAGCGTGACGTCGCACCTGACGACGCCGCCGCACCGGCAGCGCGGCACGCGCTCCTTTGATTCAAAAATGTAGTCCGCGGGGTATTTCTTACCGCATTTCATACAGTAGTTGCGCTCCGTCGAGCCGTGTATCTCACGGACGTTCGCGCTGCCCGCTTTCTGATGGAGCCCGTCGATATTCTGCGTCACGACGGAGCTGAGCTTGCCGGTTTTTTCGAGGCGAGCGAGGAATTTGTGCGCCGCGTTCGGCTCTACTAAGCGAGTGTCCATTTTCTGACGGTAGAACTCGAAAAAGACCTCCGGCTCGCGCGTCAGACAGTCATGGCTCAACAGATATTCGGGGCTGTACCGCTCGAATCTTATGTCGTGCTGATTATACAGCCCGTCGACGCTTCGGAAATCGGGAACTCCGCTTTCCGTCGATACTCCCGCACCGCCGAAAAAGACTATGCGCTCCGACTCCTCGATAAATCGCGCGAGTTTTTCGATCTTTTCGTCCATAAATGTCTCCGGATGATATTTATGATTTGATTATATCATACGATTCGTCGATTTTCAATAAAAATCGTTGCGGATTTTGATGTTGACAGCATAAATATGATATGATAGAATAAAGGTGAAATAAAAAAGCGGAGGATAACATAATGAAGCTTTCTGTAGTTACAGGCGGTTACACACACTTTTTCATTCGCGATCTTTGCGATCTCATAGATTACTACGCCGATCTCGGCTATCAGGCGCTCGACCTGTCGCTCGACTGCCCTTACGACGCGGCGATAATGTCTGAAACGGACTGGGTGATGCCCGCGAAACGCATCAAAACGAAGATGCAGGCGAGAAACATGGTATTCTGCCAGGCGCACGCGCCGATAGGCGGGTATATGCACCTCAAAACCGAAAAGGACGACGCGGCAATGCGTCAGTCGATCAAGGTCTGCTCGTATCTCGGGATAAAGTCGCTCGTCGTGCATCTCTTACACGTCAAGGATTCGACGCCCGAAAAATTCGTTGACGAAAACGTGAAATTTTTCAGCCGTTTTCTTCCGTTGCTCGACGAGTACGACGTCGATTTCTGCTTTGAAAATCTCGGTCATTTTCTTGAAAAAGACCTCTATTGCTTCTCGGCAGACGATCTGCTGAAAGTTATTAACTCGTTCCCGAGCACGCACATCCACGCCTGCTGGGACGTCGGTCACGGCAATCTGACGCGGCAGGATCAGTACGAGAGCATCGTCAAGCTCAGCGATCATCTGCGCGCCGTGCATATTCACGACAATCTCTATCCGATAAGCGAGCCGGACGGCGTTTTCGCGCCCGATATGCACAATTTCCCGCTGTTCGGAAACGTGAATTTCGACGCGTTCATTCAGGGACTCATCGACATCGGATACAAAAACGCTTTTTCTCTCGAAACGGACACGCCGAACAGAAGAGGTCACAAGGACTTTTTCCATAACGGCGAGCTGACGCTGAATCTGAAGCCGATACCGTTCAGAATACGCGCCATGGCGGACGAGATGCTGTTCGAGATAGGAAAATATATGCTCGAAACGTATGGGCTGTGGGAAGAATAAAATTAAAATACCGCGCATGGTTTTCATGCGCGGTATTTTCTCGCCGATCCGTATATCTTCTCGATCACGGCGACGGCTTTTTTGCCCTCGCGGGCGTCGATGAGCAGGTCTTCCTTGCCGCCTATCGCGCCGATAAGGTTTTCGATCTGCACCTTGTGCATCTCGACGGAGAGATCAGACGGGTCGCCCGCAGGTGAAACGCCGCTGTCGTCGATCACATCGGTATCTTGCCCGTCGATCATCAGCTTTTCGATTTTGTTTTCGCGGATGATGACGTACCCGCGGTCACCGTGTATCTCGATGCGGCGAGCAAAGCCGGGGTACGCGCACGTCGACGCTTCGATGATTCCAAGCGCGCCGCATTCAAACTCCGCGGTGGCGACGGCGGTATCTTCCGTTTCGACGTCGTGCGAGAGTGTGCCGATCTTGCCCGAAACAGATCTTATGTCGCCCATTATGTATATCAGAAGATCGACGCCGTGAATCCCCTGATTCATCAGCGCGCCGCCGCCGTCAAACGCAATTTTGCCCTTCCACGCGCTTTGCGAGTAATACTCGCGGCGGCGATAGTATTTCATAAACAGATTACACAGCGTAATATTGCCGAACGCGCCGCTCTGTATCAAATTTTTGACTTTTTTCACGTCCTCGGAAAATCGGAGCTGGGAAATGACCGTTATTTTTTTGCCCGATTTGTCGCTTGAGGCGATGACTTCGTCCGCTTCGCGCGCCGTGAACGCCATCGGCTTTTCGAGCACGACGTGCTTTCCGGCTTCAAGCGCGTCGATCGCGTTCCGAGCGTGAAAAGAGCTCGGAGTGCAAACGCAGACAACGTCGATATCGGACGCGAGCATTTCCCCGTAGTCGAAATACGGATGCGCGTCGTATTGTTCGGCAAAGACGCAGGCGCGCTCCCTGTCGCTGTCGCAAAGGGCGACAAGCTCGGCGTCGCCGATCTCTTTTATTGCGCGGGCGTGGATATTTGCCACCATTCCGCATCCGAGAATACCGAATTTCAGCTTCTTCATATCAAAAACCTGTCTTTTCATGATCAATCGATGACGTCATTCTGTTTTAATTATATCAAACGGCGGAGAAAAAATCAACATTTTTCTCCGCCGACTGTTTTTGTGCGATGTTATTTGATGTTTTCCGCAATTTTGCAATTTATCGCCTCGCGTATGCGGAGCATTTCGGCGGCTGTGCGCGGGCAGTCGTCAAACGTGACTGTTTTTCCGTACGCACGCTCGATGGCGCGCATTGTTTCGTCTTTGCCGCAGAGACTTTCGCACAACTTCATGGCGCGCATATCTGTTATCCCCTCGTAAAACACGACAAGGCGGAGCGATTCGAGCGCCGAGCCGTCGCTTGACGGATAAACGGAAAACGTATCTCCCGCGGGGACCCAGTATTCGCCCGAAAGGTCGGAATACGGCTCGATATCGTCGTGAGAAAAGCGGTTGTTGTAGAAGTTATATCCCCACTGCAAAAATCCCTTGATGTCGTATTTATACATCTGCGTCCCGATCGCGCGGTTGCGCCAAGACGGCATTGCAACAAGTCGGTTTGAAACACCGACGCACTGCCCGCAGCAGTAATACGTCCAAAGCCCCTCGATTTTCGCGTCGAGGAACGGACCGATGTGGTCGCTTGCCGGGATGGGCATATCGACGATCCCGCGGCTGTAAAAGTCGAAATTCGATATCGCGTCCATTATCGGATACTCTGCAAGCAGGTCGGCAACGACCTCCTTGCCCGCTTTGTAGCTTTCGAGATGTTCTTCGCTCGGCTCGTCGGAGATGTGAAAATAGCACTTTTTGTCCTCGCCGCGCGCTTTCATGTGCGAGAGGAACGAATTAAGAAACTCGCGCAGGAACGAAACGTATTCGGGACCGTGCGAGTCTGTCTCCCAGCCGAATATCTTTTTCTCCTCGCCGTCAACGTCGGCCACGATCTTCGGCGCGTGGTACACGCCCCATTGTGTGTAGAGGTGCGAAATCTCATAATATTCGATCCCGACGCTTTTGATAAGATCGAGATATCTGTCGAGCAGATCATATGAAAATTCATAGCCGCCGGCTGTCTTTTTCACCTTGACGAGCTGCGTCGTGAGGCGCTCGCCGCCGATCTCCGTGTCGAGCGGCGGGGTGAACACTGGGACAAGGAGCATATTGATGCCGTTTTCGCGCGCGGTGCGCGCAAAGTTTTCGATGATACGGAAATGCTCGTCGCTCCACGCGGGAACTCGGTAGTAGTTAGCGAGGCAGTCGCAGTGGAACCACTCTGTGTAGATAAGCTCTTGCTTCGGCAGAGCGGCGGGAATTACGTCGAAAATGAACGTGACGCTCTTTGCTTCCCCGCCCGCGTTCGTCAACGTGACCGTGATATCGTGCTCGCCTGCCGCGGAGTCGTCCGGTATGATAACGTCGATCCAAAGGGCGCGCGGGCCGTGTGGGGTGGCGCGGACTTTTCCGTACGGAGCGTCGGACGAGACGTACGTCATCGGCTGCAGGATATCAGGGTAAAGTCCCGGCGTCGTGCGGAGATAGTTGTCGTCGACGCTGCCCTTGTAAGTGGGGTATTCGACGGGGACGTTTTTGACTTTTCTCAGCCGCGCGACGTCTTTCAGCGAGCCGCCGAGCGCAATGGTACAGAGCTCGCTCTGCCTGACGTCGTCGTCAGCTTCAAACGCGACCTGAAATGACGCGCGCTCGCCGCGCAGGACCGATATTCTGTTTGTTTCGGGGTAGTCGCCGAGGTTCGAGTCGATGAACACTTTTTCAAGCGACGATACGGTTTTCAGTTTCATTTTGTCCTCCGTTTTTATCTCGACCTTTGCGAGAAGAGTTTTTTGTATGTCAGAATGCCGCCCGGGCGAATGCTTTCCATAAGCTCGAACGACGTGACGGTTTTATTCAATATCGCGCCGCCGTCGAGAGATGCGGGCGTTTTGCCGCATGCGAACATCGCCTCGCGGCAGACAGTCAGATGTGGCATAAACGCCTTTTTATCATAGTCGACGCCGCGCGCGGCACAAGAATCGCGGACGTTTTCGGCAAGGGCGCAAAGTGCTTTTGCGCCGTCTACTCCAAGCCAAACGACAGAGCCGAAATTGCCCGCGCCACCGACAGATATGTCAAACGGCGAAAAGTCAACGCTCTTCGCCGCGTCGATGACTGCGGAGAGCCGCTCACGCGGCACTTCGCCTAGAAACGCGAGCGTGACGTGGAGGTTATCCCTCTTTGAAAAATTGCCGCGCAAGCATATCTTTCTCAGCTCGCCGACCTTTGACATTATAGCGTCCTTTTCACGCTCGGAAAAGTTCACTGCGAAAAAAAGTCTCATTTTGAATTCCTTTTATCATATCGCGGGCGGCGCTCTGCCGCCCGCGACGTGATGATTTTTATCATTTTTATAATATCATAATAAAAACGATATTTCAATAGCGTTTTTCCGTATCTGACAAATATTTCATCGAGGTTTTGCTGCATTTACCATAAATAAAATCGTGAATATCGACAATAATAGTTTCGGACGTAAGAGATACGTTCACGTTCCGAAACGGAACGATAAAGACAACTTATAAGGAGTAACTCTCATGGCAAGAAGCAATAAATCCCTTGTTCCCGAGGCAAAGGAAGCTCTCTCGAAGTTCAAGATGGAAGCCGCAAACGAAGTCGGCGTAAATCTCAAACAGGGATACAATGGTGATCTCACATCGAAGCAGGCAGGTTCTGTCGGCGGTCAGATGGTCAAGAAAATGATCGAGTCTTACGAGAATTCGATCAAAACGAGATAAATTTGATTTATCAAAGAAAAACGGGGCTATAAGCTCCGTTTTTTCTTTGAGTTTTGAGGCATTTTTCCACCTTCTCCGGCACATTGCGCTACTTTCTCTTTGAGGAGAATGCTCTGAAAAGAAAGAAAAACGGAGCGGTTGCTCCGTTTTATCTTAAAGTATCAAATAGATCACTATCATCACCGCGCTGAGCGCGAGTGCGCCGAGGCCCGTCCAAAGGACGTACGGGAGCCAGCGGCGACCCTTTTCGTTCTTTTTCTGCTTATAGTCGTAAAGACTGTCGTATTTTTTTCTCCGCGCGCCGGTCACCCATATATTGTGGAACGAAAAGCGCGAGAAGATATATCCGAAGGTGTCGTAAGCGCCCCATGCGCCGAGGCGGGAAAGTCCGCCCACTCCGGCGAAGATAACGCCGGGAATGAAGAATGCGTCGGACAGAACGCCGAACACGCTCTTTGCGTCGGGCTGGGCGAAAACGCCCTTCCATATCATCACGGCGACAGCGGCGGCAGTGCAGAGTGCGATGCTGACGATGTAGCCGATCTTCGTTGATTTTCCGCTTGTATTCGTGCGGTTTTCGTTTTCACTCATTTCAGCTCCGTGCGATATTTTTCATGCTCCGGCTCGCTGCAGTATACGAAATGTCCCGGTGTGATCTCGTGCATTTCGGGCTTGAATACCGAATAGTCGTGTGATTCGAGCGGGTTATATACGATCCTCTTTCTCTGTTTCTCATACTCGGGGTCGGGCAGAGGGATAGCGGAAAGAAGACTCTTCGTATACGGATGAAGCGGGTTTTTGAACAGCTCGTCCGACGTTGCGAGCTCGACCATTTTACCGAAGTACATAACGCCGATCCTATCGGAGAAATACTTGACGACGGAAAGGTCATGCGCGATGAAGAGTATCGTCAGACCGAATTTTTCGCGAAGCTCGTTGAGCAGATTTATGACCTGCGCCTGAATCGACACGTCGAGCGCGGACACCGGCTCGTCCGCTATGATGAGCTCGGGGTTCATGATTATCGAACGCGCCACACCGATACGCTGGCGCTGACCGCCGGAAAATTCGTGCGGATATCTCGATGCGTGCTCGCGGACGAGTCCGACGAGCTCGAGCATTTCGTATACCTTTTCGTTGATGACGCTTTTGTTGCGCTCGCCTTGGATGATTAGTCCTTCCGAAATGATCTCGCGCACCGTCATACGCGGGTCGAGAGACGCGATCGGATCCTGGAATATCATCTGTATCTGTGTGACGATCTTTGTCTTTTTCGCCTTGCGAAGCTCGTTCCTGTATTCCTTTTGCAGTTTGACCTTTTCGTCGCCCTCGGCTTTTTCGATGAGCCGGAGATATTTATCTTTAAGCTCCTTGACGAGTTTGTCGGAATACTCTTTGTCGCAGTTCTTCTGGTCGTATTTTGCGGCTTTGATCTTCTTTCTCTCTTCGGAGATTATCGAACCGAGTTCGGCAGAAAGAGCTTTCTTCTTCTCGGGATCCTGCTCGGCGGCTATCTTTTTGGAATACTCGGCGCGTGCCTCTCTGATTTTGTTTACGTATGAGCGCTTGCCCGCGCCGATACGCACGCCCTTGAAAAAGATATTTCCCGAGGTGATGTCATAAATCTTGATGATGGAGCGTCCCGTAGTCGTTTTGCCGCAGCCCGACTCGCCGACAAGGCCGAATACCTCGCCTTTTTTGATGTCGAAACTGACGTCGTCAACGGCTTTGAGCTCGGACGCACCCATCTTGAAATACTGGCATAGATGCTCGACTTTGAGCAATACTTCGTTATTATTCTGCTGCATCTGTGCCACCTCTTCTCTGTTTCATTCTCTCTATCCTATCCGTGACGGTCTTCGGCGGATCGACCTTCGGCGCGTCGGGGTGGAGAAGCCACGTCGCCGCGTAGTGAGTATCCGTAATCTTGAACATCGGCGGCTGACGCTCGAAGTCGATCTTCATCGCGTACTTGTTGCGCGCGGCGAAAGCGTCTCCGACCGGAGGATATATCATGTTCGGCGGTGTGCCGGGGATAGCGTCGAGCTTTTCGTTTGTATCAAGATCGGGCATGGACGAAAGGAGTGCCCACGTATACGGATGCGCCGCGTGATAGAAAATATCTTCCGACGTGCCGTATTCGACGATCTTTCCCGCGTACATAACGGCGACTCTGTCCGCCATGTTGGCGACGACGCCGAGGTCGTGCGTGATGAATATGACGGAAAGATGACGCTGCTCTTTGAAGCTGTTGATGAGCTCGAGTATCTGTGACTGGATCGTAACGTCAAGTGCCGTCGTCGGCTCGTCGCAGATAAGGATGTCGGGGTTCGCCGCGAGGGCGATAGCGATGACTATTCTCTGTCTCATGCCGCCCGAGAACTCAAACGGATACTGGTTGTATCTCTTTCTCGGCTCGGGGATGCCGACTTCTTCCATCAGCTTTAACGCCTTGTTCTTCGCCATCGTCTTTGTAACTTTGTTGACGACTCCGGACGCCTGATCCTTGAGGTAGTCGATCATAGCTACCGTCTCGTCGTCATAGTTGCGTGCAGAACGAGCTGCGAGCTTTTCTTCGTAATGCTCACAAAGGCGCTCGATCTGGCGGATTATGTTCTTCTTTTTCAGCTCGAGGTCGGTAATCGACGCGGGGACGACCTTCCAGTCGGGAGCGTGCCCTTTCGCCGAAAGGCGCTCGAACTTCGCCGTTTCTCTTGCAAAGCGGCGTGTTTCTTTTTCGTTTTTGACGATCGCGCTGAAATACCCGTCGATCTCGGTTTTAAGACCTGACGCGAAAGTATAAGCGAGACTGTCCTTGACTATTTCGAGCTTGTCGATGCTTTCGCCGACCTCTTTGGCGAGCGATCTCAGCGCGGCGTAGCTCTCCTTTTTGTCGAGCGTTTCTTTCTCGAAAACGGAGTGATGACGGCGCAAGAACGCTATCGCCTCCTCTTTCTCGCGGTACGACTCGTTTGCCGAGTACATAATGCCCTCTTTCGCGTTTGCGATGAAGTCGAGCATAAAGTTGTCGTCAAGGTACTTGCGGAGGAATTTGTTGAGCTCTTCGACGCTCATGTCGGGAAGCTCTTCCCCGCTGTACGTGAGGTAATAGCCCATCGAAAAGAAGTTTGGCTCGGTGAACGTCAGCGCCTCGGACAAAATCGCGCGGATTTTTTCGAGTATTCCCGAAAGTTCCTCGTACTTGCCTGATTTTTTCGATGCGGAAAGCGCGGGCGAAACCTGAGAGACGAGAGCTTTCAGCTCTTCCGCCCTGTCGCTGACTACGTATTTTTCGATTGATTTTGTGGCGTAGGTCTTTACCTTGTCAAGACGGTATTTGAGATCCTTCGCCGCGTTTTTAGACAGCTCGAAGATGATGTTGTCGAGGTCGAAAACGGCCTCCGTCGCCGCTTCATGAGCGACGTTGTATTTCGATTCGAGATCGAGGTGTTTATACTCGAACTTGTCGAATTTCTTGCATTTTTCCGTAAGTTCGGCGGCTTTTTCCGGATCGTTCGGCGCGAGCGCCGCTATCATACTCTGACGGAGCAGAGCGAGCATCGAGTTGAAATGCACCCTGCTCTCGCGCTGGCGCGCTTTGCCCTTGAGCAGCATCGCTTCCGTGAGCTGACGACCGATCCTGACGATCGGGTTAAGACTGGACATCGGGTCCTGGAAGATCATCGCGATCTTGTCGCCGCGGATCTTGTGAAATTCGTCCTCGGATATTTTCAGCAGGTCTTTGCCGTCGTAGATTATCTCGCCGCCCTCGATGATCGAGTTGCCTGCGAGGATGCCGAGAATGGCTTTCGACGTTACAGATTTGCCCGAGCCGGATTCGCCGACTATTGCGAGCGTTTCGCCCTTTTTGAGATCGAAATTTATGCCGCGCACCGCCTGAACTTTACCGTTCGACGTGCGGAACGAGATCGTAAGATCTCTGACTTGAAGTTTATTTTCCGTATTCATTGTTTAGTCCTCCACTCCTCTGGTCGACGGGTTGAACGCGTCGCGCAGACCGTTGCCGAACAGATTGAATGAGATGAGAAGCAGCGATACGAACAGCGCCGGGAAGAACATCGCGTGAGGCGACGTCGTCATTGCCGCCTGTCCCTGCGACATAAGAACGCCGATACTTGTTCCCGCAAATTCCGAAAGGTTCACGATGCCGAGGTACGTCAGCGTCGTTTCCGAGCTGATGACGCCCGGGATGACGAGCACGCAGCTCGTGATGATCGTGCCGAGCGCGTTCGGGAAGATGTGCTTGAACATTATCCTGCTGTCCCTGGCGCCGAGAGTCTTTGCGGCGAGGACGTATTCCTGACCTTTGAAGCGGTAGAACTGCTTTCTCGTCAGCGCCGCCATTCCGATCCATCCCGTCAATACGAAAGCAAACAGGAACGACGGAACGACACCAACCTTTTGAGCCAAATGCAGCTGGAACAGCGTCGCCACGACCATGAACGGCACTTCGTAAAGAATGTCCGCTATTCTGTCCATCACCATATCGACAGCTCCGCCGTAGTAACCCTGGATAGCGCCGTATATCGCGCCTATCGTAAGGTTGATCGACGAAACGAGGATGGCGAAGATCAGCGAGAATCTCGCGCCGATACCGATGGCGCCGAAAAGATCCTGGCCGAGATTGTTCGTTCCGAAGATGAACATCGGCTCGCGGTTGTTGAGGTAGTTATAGTAATTGAAATAATTGATACGGCACTGGACGGCGCCCGATTTCGAGTAGCTGTAAATATAGCTGCCGTCGTCGCCCTCGATACGCAGGCTGTTATATTCCGCGCCCGCTTTTGACGTCGATTTCGAGTAGGCGGGGATGAAATTGCCGTCCTTGTCAAGATCGGGCGTTCCCTTGTCGTCCTTGACCTTATACCAGATGTTCGGCTTGTCGGTGATGCCGTTTATATCCTTTGCTTCAACGTAAGGATATATGACCTGTATGCCCGTTTCGTTCTGGAAATCCTGTATCTTTTGGAATTCCTCCGTCGATATGACGAGATATCTCATACCGATGGCGTAGTACTTATTGATCCTGACCTTGTACGTCGTTGTGATGACGGTCTGACCGCGCTTGAGCGATTCTTTCTGCTGCTCGCCGAGGATCTTGATGACAGGATTCATGCCCGTTTCTTCAGCGATGCCCCTGAACATCAGCATCTGCGTTTCGTTCTGACTATCATAAACGATGCCGCCGTCAAACAGATTGCCCACCTTTGCGTCGGCGATCGGTTTGATGAACGGACCGAAGTTTACGTAGATATTGTCCTTTTGCTTTATGTTATACGGGGAAATGATAGGCGAAAAGATTGCGAATAGCACAAGAAAAATGATGATGCACCCCGCGACTACGGACGATTTGTTCTTCTTAAAGCGGATGAATGCGTCGGCGAAATATCCGCGCGCCTTCGTTTCGAATTTTGTGTCGTGAATGTGCGCGTCAAGCTGCGCGAATTCAAACTTTTCCTGCGGAATGTGTTCGTAATTCTGATCCATGATAAACTCCTTTCCGCAAATCATTTCTTCGAGCCCATGCGGATGCGCGGGTCGATGAAGCCGTAGCTGATATCGACAACGATGCTCGCGAGAAGTCCGATGACGGTGTAAAATACCGTGAGCATCATGAACATCGGGTAGTCGCGGCCGTTGATCGAGTTGATGTAAAGACTGCCGACTCCGGGGATGGCGAATATCTTTTCGATGATGAGCGAGCCCGACATAATGCCGATGAACTCACCGAAGATTGCCGGCACGACGACGACCATGCAGTTCTTGAACGCGTGGCGCACCGTCGCCTGACGGCGCGTAAGTCCTTTTGTACGCGCGAGTAGCATAAATTCGCTCGTCAGCACCTCTGTAAGCTCCGCGCGCGTCGTTCTCGTAAATCCGGCGATGACGCCGAACGACAGCGAGAGCACCGCGGGAAGCATACTGACGAACATCGCGGATGAGAACCAGTCCGTACCGCCTTTCATAAGGAACGGGAACCACCCGAGCTTATACGATAAGAAGTACTGTATCAGGAACGCATAGACGAACGACGGCACCGAAATGACGACCATCGTCAGTGTCGAAATCGTGTGGTCTATCCACGTGTTCTTTTTCAGCGCCGCCCAGATGCCGAAAAGGATGCCTATCGGAATGCTGAAAATTATGGAATAAAGGTTGACTATCACTGTTGCGGGCAATTTTTCGATAAAAATTCCCGCGACGTTCTGCCCGAAATACAGCTTGTCGCTGATGCCCCAGTCGAACCTCGTGAAAATGTCTTTGAGAAAGATCCCGAACTGCACAAGATACGGCTTGTTGTATCCCATTGCCTCACGTCTCTGCGCGATGACGACGGAATGCGGGTCCTCTATGGGTATATCGACCGGGGGAAGCATTCTGATAAGCACAAAGCACATCATCGTAATTATGAGAAGCGTAAAGAACATTAGCACAAGTCTTTGCAGTGTATATTTAAGCATTTTGACCTCCGTTACGCAGTTTTCAAGGTAATGTTCATACGGATATTCCGCCGAAAAAACGCGAAATATTTATATAAACATACATTTCAAACGGCGCGTTAAAGAAAAAATTATAATCTGTAAAAACCGCATTCCCGCAAGGGCGCGCAACGCGCCCTTGCGGGATGATCTCATGAAATATGAATAATAATTCAGAGAAAATTATATGATGGTATCGCTCGGAATCAATAGCTGAGCGTGCCGTCCGGCTGGCTTGCGACGTAAGCGTCCCAAGCTGCGTCGTCATAGTTGTACTTGAGGTACGTGATGCCGCCACGACCGAGGATCGGGTTGTAATCTTCGATTACATAGTATGCCTGCTGTGTGAGCATGAACAGGCTGCCGTCCTGAAGCATCGGGATATAGTCGTAAGTCTGGAGGACTGTGGATTCGATCTTAGCGAGGATAGTCAGTCTGACTTCGATATCAGCCTGATCTTCGCCGAAGTTATATTCCTTGCCTGCAGCGTCTTTAACGGCCGTGCCGTTAAGAGCGTCAGACCAGTCTTTGAGGGTGAGCGTTACGTCTGTTGCCTTGCCGTCAACGGGGACATTCATAGTAACGGAAACCTTCGTAGCGTCGAACCACTTGCCGTCGTAAGAACGGCTCGGGTTGACGTAGAGGTCGGAAAGGCCGAACGGGTCGAGAGCCGAGCCGGACCAACCTGCGAGGATGGTGTCGGAGAGACCTGTTCTGATCTTTGTGGACCAGTCGTTGCCGTAAGGAGCGGACGGATAGAATTCGATCTTGCCTTCAAACGGAGTGTCTTTTGTTACTTCGGCCATCTTCTCGTTGAGGTAATCGATTCTCTGCTGCATTCTCTCTGTAACTGCGGAAGAGCAGCAGTATTCGATTCTTACTATCTGATCGGACTTGCCGTCAGCATCTGCATCCGTGATGAATCCCGCTTCGAGAGCTTCGTCAAACGCTGTCTTGAAGAGCGCTTTAGCTGCAACGGGGTCGTAACCTGTGATGGATGCGACCGCGTCGTCAAGACTGTCAAACTTAGATACGTCTACGCTGTAGAATTCGCAGAGGGCCTGTTTTGCCTGATCTGTGTCACGGTACTTAGCGCCCGTGTCGGGGTCGTAGATATACATGTCGCCGATAAGTCCGTAACCGCCGGACTGATCCGGGAACAGAGCTGCGCACATAGCTTCTTTGTCGTAAGTTACGGCAACTGCCTGTCTGAAGGACTTAAGCGTCATTGTCTGGAGGTCATACTTCGTTGTGTCGAAGCCTTCGTTTGCTTCACGTCCGTCAATTGCTTCTTTGTATCCGTTGAAGATGAAGAAGAAGATCGTCTCGGAAGGAGAAACGTATGTGTAATCGCTGTTACGATACTGCGTAAGGTCTGCTGCCTCAAGTCCGTATGTCATAAGCTGGCCCTTGAGGAACATAAGCTTTCTTGTAGCGGATTCCGCAACCACCTGGCAGTCGATCGCGGTTGTCTGATACATCGGATATGTCTTTCCGTCTTCGGGGTCAACGTAGATGTGCTGACCGTCGGAATAACCGTACCACGTCGGGTTTTTCTCAAATCTGATGGATTTGTCTTTCTGATACGATACGAGCTTGTACGGACCGTAGGAGAGAGTCGTCTCAACAGACGTGTTGTATGTGCTTGCCCAAGCGTCTGTGTCGCCTACCTTGGAAAGGTTAGCTTCATAGAGAGTCTTGTTTACAAGCCAGTTGGAAGAAAGGTTGTAAAGAAGCTGGAAGCCGGCGAGAGATTTGCCGAACACGAGTGTGATCTGGTAATCGCCTGTCTTCTTGATGCCGACTTTTTCAAAGTCGAAGTTGTCTTCGTATGTGACTGCAACAGCGAGTTCGTCCGTGCCGTAGCTCTCATAAGGAGCGCCTATGCCGAGGTACTCGTCCCAGAGACTCTTGCCGGAGAACGCGTCGTCAACGTTTTCGCCGTAAACTGTTTCGTCTGTGATGGAAACATACTGCGGAGCGGGGTTGCCCTCAGCATCCGTGTATTTTTCGCTTGCGCCCCAGAAATCGTAGCAATTGATGAAGAGGTTGTTGACGTCTCCGCCGTTTGCCGCGTATTCGGAAGCTGTAGCGCCGATTGCGTTGTAAGCTGTTGTGCCCTGATAGTAGTAGTTCGCGCCGTTGGCGATGATGAACGTACCCGTGATATAGTCCTGAGCTCTGTAGTTGAGAAGTTCGGGATCGAGAAGTCTCTTCATCGAGTATACGTAATCTTCAGCCGTGATCTTTTCGCCGTTCTCCCAAACTGCGTTCGGGTTGAGGTCGATCGTGTAAGCGTAGCCCTTTGTTGCGGACTCGGGAATGCCGTATTCGGGGTTGGACGCTTTGATCTGTTCCGTTACGTCAACGGGGAAAGATGCAGCCATTTCGGGGATGATCTTATAGCCCATGAAGGGATCTTTGCCCTCAACGGGGTGAAGCTCATCGTTGAAAATGAAGCCGTAGAAGCCGACTCTGATAAAGTCTGCCGGATAAGCGTCGTCAGTTGTCTGATACGTATGCGGGTTCCAGTTCGTAGCAAGTGTGCTTACGGAATCCTTATACGTGAAATTGCCCTCGAAAACCTCGACAACCCGTTCGGGAGCCGTGCTTTCGGTAGCCTGCGTCGCAGCTGTCGTCGCTTCGGCTGTCGTGCCTGTCGGTTTGTCTTCGCAGGAAGCGAAAATCATAACGATAGAAACAACCATCATGACCGCAAGAACGGACGCAAGAAGTTTTTTCATTGTGTTTTTCATCTCTTTTCTCCTTTTTAAGATGTTATTGGGTTTGCACCCGTTTCCGGGTCGGCAATGACAAATGAAAGATACGATTTTTTTCTGAAAAATCGAAAAAAAACGTATTAATATGCATTGTCCCTGCCTTTTGGGAATACCTCATTATACCGTGATATGCGTTTTTTGTCAAGATATTTACAAGAAAAATATTACAATAGTGTAAAATTTTTTTCTTTTTTTCGTAAAACGTCGAAAATTTTTCGATTTTTTTCTTAAAAATTG
This sequence comes from Clostridia bacterium, assembly GCA_017542695.1. The sequence goes on along the minus strand of JAFXWT010000165.1, from coordinate 59,273 downwards.
CGGATATTTTCAGTATTTCCGAAAGCCGTCGTTTTATGCGACGAGCCGACCGACGAATAAATGCCCGCTCTTCCACAATATGTTTTTTTGCATATCGTTTCAACGCGGGAAGTGTTGAAATCCGAAACGAAATATGGTATTATAATATAAAATGAGGAAAACGCAAAGGAAACGACAATGATAGATCTTCTCGCTCTGGAAAAAAATCTGATCTCGCCTCACGTCAAGGTCGGCGGAGTCGCCGTCGATTTCACAATGGGGAACGGGCACGACACGCTCTGGCTCTCGCACGCCGTCGGCGACACGGGGCGCGTGTATTCGTTTGACATTCAGCAGCAGGCGCTCGATTCGACGCGCGAGCTCCTTTCTTCCGAAGGGGCGGAAAACTGCGCGCTGATACTCGATTCGCACTCAAATGTGAAAAAGTACGTCGAGGGACCGATCTGTGTCGGGCTGTTCAACCTCGGATTTCTGCCGGGCGGCGACAAGAGTGTGACGACGCTCGTCAAAACGACGCTGCCCGCTATCCGCGACGGGATAGATCTGCTCGGCGACGACGGAGCGCTGCTCATCGCCGTTTATCCCGGACATGCCGAGGGCACGCGCGAGGGCGAAGCGATCGAAGAAATGCTCGCGGAGTACGACAGGCGCAGGATCTGCTGCTCGAAATTCAGGATAATCAATTCTCCGACATCGCCGTTTTTCTTTCTCGTCGAAAAGAAATAACGTCGATTACGCATAAAAAACCTTTCCGCAAACGCGGAAAGGTTTTTTCGTTAATTTTGCTTCTGAACGCTTTTGTATTCGTCGTAAAATTTGAAGTACGGACACGCCTTCGCGCCGGACGAGCGCACGGAGACGGCGTCGTCCTCGTCGATGTCGACGGTGCAGAAGTATTCGCCGTTGTCGTCGACGTCGTAGTGCTCGCAATCCTCGCAGCGCGCCGCGGGCTTGCGGTTTTTTTCATTATTCATTATTGCTGTTCGGATTCGGGCTGAGCCGCTTCGACCTGAGCTTTTGCCTCAGCTTCGTTTTCCTCGTGATGTTTTTCGATCGTGCTCATGACTTTTTTCTCGCGGTAGAACGCGAGGAGAACCGCGCCGAGCACGCAGAACGCAACGGCGACGATGCCGACGATCGTCATTCCGAGCGTCGACGCCGTGATATCGTTGCTCTCAAGATTCTGCGTCGTGCCGATGATGGCGAGCGACGTGAATATCAGCATTGCGAACGACTGACCGAATTTCATCGCGAACGTGCGCGCCGCGAAGAACATCCCTTCGCGGTTCTCGCCCGTTTCAATGCCGTCGGCTTCCGCGACGTCGGCGACTATCGACTGAGGGATGATGCCGAGCAACGCCATCGGGAACGCCGCGATAACGCAGATGAGCAGTCCGAATACGACGCCGGGGATAACGCCCGTGCCGCTTTCAACCGTGCCGAGCACACCGATGAGCGCCGCGATCACATAAGCGACGGCAAGGCCGAGAAATCCCGCGATGACGAGCTTTTTCTTGCCGTATTTCTTGACGAGCTTCGCCACGAACGGATAGAAGCACGCGGAGAGCACCGTCATGCCGCCGAGGAAATACATCGTGAACGATTCGTCGATCTTCATAGATACCTTGACGAAGAACGGGAGTCCCGTCTGGAAGAGAGTAAGTCCCACCCAATACATTATATCAGAGAAAACAAATGTGCGGAAATCCTTGTTTTTGAACGTCGAGCCGAGTGATTTCAACATATTCGTGTTCGACGGCTGCGTGTCGACGAAGTCCTTTTCTTTAAGGCAGAACGTCGGCACAAGCATACAAACGGCGGAAATTACGGCAAGGACCATGAAGCATATCCTGTAACTCCATGCAAAGCCGACGGCGCCGCGGATCATTCCCGCGAAAACGAACGGCGTGTATGCGAGCATCGTGCCGGCGAAGAACGTGAGCGAGATCGCCGTGGAGATGAACATTCTATCCTCCTGCGTCTTTCCGAACTCGGAAATGAGCGCGTTATACGGCGTGCAGTACATCGTCATGAACAGGTAGAACAGCACGACGAAAACAGATATCCACGCAACGTTGACGCCGCTGATCTTTTCTATGGGAGCGCAGAAAAGGAGCACCGTCACGACAGCGAGCGGGATCGCCGCGTAGCGCATGAAAGGGATACGGCGGCCGCGCGGGTTTTTACTGCGGTCTGAAAGGGACGCGATGAGCGGGTCCGTCACCGCGTCGAACACGCGGCTCAGCGCCGTGATAAGACCGAGAATGGTCAGAAAGCCGCCGATTATCAGTCCCGGTGTGATATACTGGATCGCGCCTTCGGCAATGTCGCCGGACGTGGGGAGATAAAACGTCACGAACCAAGCTCCGATTATTCCGCTGAGCGTTGACCACCCGAGCTGACCGACGGCAAATATCCACATTTGCTTTTTAGTTAATCTTTTCATTTGTTGTCGTTTCCTTTCGGTGTTTTTGAATGGCATGTTTAAGTATACCATTCAAATTGTAATAAGTCAACAACATAATGAACAGCAAAACAGGGAAAAACGCGGGCGTTTTTTGTGCAAAATCACCCCCGGCGCGAGTTTTTTACAAAAAAACGCGATTTCAACCGCGCGAAGATGTACTTTCAACGATATGTTTATTGATTTTTTCGGCGAAACGATGTAAAATGTATCTGAAAGAGCAAACCGATCGGCGTTTTCGGACACTATATAGGCGGAGACCGAGAAAACGATGAGCGGGGCGACGGCGTGAAAATGTCACGCGGAGAGTGACAAATATCAATTCCGGTGCGCTTGATTGTGTGAATTTTTTGTTGTATGATGTTCTTACCGAACACAAGGAGGAAAACAAAATGACACTCGGACAAAGAATAATGCAGATACGCACGGAAAACGCTCTTTCGCAGGAGAAATTCGGAGAAATGCTCGGCACTACAAGGCAGACTGTTTCACGCTGGGAGCTCGACCAAGCATATCCCGAAATATCAAAGATCGTTTTGATGAGCAATCTCTTTTCGGTATCCGTCGATTCGATAATAAAAGACGGGATCAGTACGTTCGACGACGGGAATATCCCGTATACTTGCGGGGTTTATCGCTCAAAAACTTCGGCGATCGTCGAAACGGTAAAATATGCGCTCGTGTATTACAAAAGAGAAAAGAACGTCATCGGCGCAAAACTTTATGTCGGATCACCCGTCAAAAAGGAACTCTTCGCGGTCTGCGAGCGCGACTTGTCGGAAAACAAGACGAAATATGCCTACAAATACGGTGACGAAACGATATCAAACGACACGGATATCGCGGCAGAGCTCGGCGAGGAATACGACAAGATCGAAAAAAACAAAATGCGCCGACTTGAAAAATTCCGCATCGACACGTCAGGCAAACTTCCTCCCGCGGTCAGCGAGGCGGGGATAAAAAATTGCCTTATTTTGTGGCGCTCACAAGACAGGTTTGAGGTAACGGGACAAAAACTTTTCTTTTATCTCTGCACGAGCAAAACGGAATATGTTTTTTCAATAGACAAACGGGACGAAAATATATATTGCGCCGCGTCGTATAACACGATTTTCGATCTGGGAATGTACAGCGTCGGACAATTTTTCAGAATACGCAACTACAAAGACAATTCGGAAAAATTCTGCTCGTTTCACGCTGACTTTTCTTACGAGCCGAAATCGTCAGACGTTCCGACGGACAAATTGAATTTGAGAGACTGCGGCTATCAAAACGCCGTTTGGTACGTCAAGCGTTACACGGATGACGAGATCGTTCTCGACGGCTGCGGCGGAGACGAATATGTCTTCAAGAGAAAAGACGACGACTCGGAAGAGAGATTTATTGAATAAAACTCTCCCGCGTTCAGCGGGAGATACGGCGCGTTCCGCGCCGGAGAGGGCTTCCGCCCTTGCGCGCATTAAAAACCCTCTCACCGCCTGCGGCGGAGCTCTCCCAAGGGAGAGCCCTGCGGACAACCGATGTTGACCCTACTGTCATTGCGAGGGTGCTTGCACCCGTGGCAATCTCCCAAAATGCGGACGACCGATGGTCGCCCCTACAACACCCCACCAACAAAAAGGAGGAACGCATGGATTACGAAAGGTACAAAAAATATTTTCTCGCGCGGACGTTCTGGTTCAGATACGTCGGACTAGCGCTCGTCGTAGTGGGTGCGGCGGCGTTTATACTCGGATATATGAACCACGGATTTTTCATTCTTCCGATAGCCGCGGTGCTCGCCGTCGCGGGAGCGATAACGGGATGGGCGCCGTCGGCGGGGCGCGCGAATGAAAAGGAGATACTCGCCGCCGTTGAACGACTGACGGACGGCGCGGTCGACCGCGCGCTCGACAAGACCGGGCTGCGCTTCAAGGTCGCGGACAACATGCCGCCGCAGATGGTGACAGGATACGTCTTCGACCCGGAAAATCCGTTCATCCGCCGCGGAGACGACGGGCATTGGCGCACGTCGGATTGCGTATGCAGTGTGCTGATCTTCACGAACATGGGCATTTGCGCCGTCAGCGAGAAAGTCTCGCTCACCGAGGAGCGCGAGGCGGATATCATGCGGCACGAACTGCTCTTTTCCGATTTTGACGGTGCGCATTTCGACACCGAGGAACACTCCGTCGTATACGGCAAAAAGGAAGAGACGGCGCGTTTTTCGCGCCTTGTGTTCACCCTCGGAGGTAACGACGTCTTTTCCCTGCCCGCCGAAAAATCGGCGACGCTCGAAATAATGATAGACGATATGCTCCGTCATCGTGAAGCGTCGCTGAGAAATCAGAACAGATAAAATCATCGCCCGCTCAAATGAGCGGGCGATGATTTTATTCCGTAATATCTATGTCGGGTTGGATGTGGACATTATAATCGGGATAGAGCGACGATACTTCGCTGTACAGCTCTTTTGCCGCCTCGTCGTGATCGCAGTCGAACGAAAGCACGACGTCGAACGTCATCGCCTTGTTTTCGGTGTCGACGTAAAAGCCGTGGAACTGCATCGAATAGTCGTGCGCCATGACCGTCTCCATGACGGTCTTTCTCATCTGTCCCGCCTCGTCGTTTTTCGTATTGACGGCGTAAATGCCGATTCCCGTCAGAATGACTCCGTGTTTGACGTAAACGCTCGTCTGAACGCGCCTGTTCATCGCGTCGATATCGGCGGCGGTCATCGTGTCGTAAACTTCGACGTGGACAGATCCGTAGTTCTGATCGGGGCCGTAATTATAAAGGTAGAGATCGAAAGCGCCGTGAACGTCGGGGTCGGAGCAGACGGTCTTTTTTATTTCGAGCGCGAGCTCGCGGTCGGTGCGCGTGCCGAGGATATTGTTCAGCGTATTTGCGATGAGCGATATGCCCGATTTTATGATATAAGCCGAAATCAGCACGCCGAGGTACGCTTCAACGCTTATCTTTGTTATGAAGAACAGCACCGCCGACGCAAGGACCGAGGCGGAGATCACCGCGTCGAAAAGCGCGTCGGAGCCCGACGCGACGAGCGAGCCGGAATTGACCTTCTTGCCGACTTTTTTGACGTACAGTCCGAGCAGTATCTTCACCGCGACGGCGGCGGCGATGATCACAAGCGACCAAACGGAATAATCGGGCTTTTCGGGCGAGATTATCTTTTTGATACTTTCGATCATCGACGTCACGCCCGCGTAAAGCACGATGGCGGCGATTATCATTTCCGTTATGTATTCGATGCGCCCGTGACCCAGCGGATGTTTTTTGTCGGGCTTTCTCGACGCGAGCTTTGTTCCGATGATCGTTATGACGGAAGAAAGCGCGTCGCTGAGGTTGTTCACCGCGTCGAGGATGACGGCGACGGAATTGGAAATAAAGCCGACACCCGCCTTGAATGCCGACAGGAACACGTTTGCAATTATGCCGATGATGCTTGTGCGGACTATCGTCTTTTCACGGTTAACAGCAAGCGTTTTTAAGTTTTCGTCATTTTTGACAACTTCTTTTTTTGCCATAGTGTGCCTCCCAAAATGATGTTCTTTAATAATATATCACTCAAAGCGTGATTTGTCAACAGATAGTAATTTTATCTTCCGCTGGGTATTTTTATTGTATTTAACAATCATTTGCTCTTGATTTGTTTGGATTTATAGTATATAATTGTCTTGAACCCGAAAAGACGGAAAAAGTGTCTTTTTGAGGAGAAAAAGGATAGGCCGGCTTTCCTTTGAAAAATATTTATTTCAAGGGAGATATTATTATGAAAAAATCAATCAAAGCCGGTATTCCGCCCAAAAAAATTTTTGGCAAAATATTCCTCTCACTAACGCTCGCGGCGATCGTTGCGGCGACGTCGTGCTCATGCACCGTCGACGAGGCGCTGACCGTCGCCGACAGTCTGGCGCGGATATACTATGCCGAACAGCTCGGCGGCGCGCCATCGACAGAAGCGACAGAGCCCGTCGTGACAACGGCTGAAGAAACGACCGCCGTACCCATGCCGACGACGGCGCCGACGGAAACGACGGCAAAAGAAGAACACGCTTACATAACGACTTTCGCAATGCCTTTTGCCGACGCGGCGCACGGCGGCGTCGACTATCGCGTGACGCAGGATTTTTCGTCGACTCACGGCGGCATCGACATCGGTGTTTACTGGGGGAACCCTATCCTCGCCTCGACTGACGGCAAGGTGGTTTACGCTTATAACGACGGCGACCTCGGTGAGAGCGATCTCCGCTGGACGTACGGCACGTTCGTTGTGATCGAGTCTCCCGACGGGATATATCGGACGTATTACGCACACATGAGCCGGCGGGCAGTCAACGTCGGCGACGAGGTAAAGCAGGGCGACGTCGTCGGCTATTCGGGAAACACGGGGCGCGTTTCAAGTTCGTCTGCGGGAAAATACGCGGGGACGCACCTGCACTTTGAAGTGCGCGTGCTGACGGGAGGAACGTTCGTCAAGAGAGACCCGAAACTTTATCTGCCGTGGTGGAATTGAACAAAGAAAATCAATACATAAATCCGAAAGGGAAACACAAATGGAACATTACAAATGGTACGGTCATTATGAGAAAAACGGGAGGCGCTTCGTCATAACGGAGCCCGAAACGCCAAGGCACTGGTATAACTATTTCTTCAACGACGATTACGTGTCGTTCACATCGCAGGTCGGCTTCGGCGAAGGGCTCGCGCAGGACGATATGGGCAACCGCATCCCCGTTTTATCGAACCGGAACGTTTTCCTTTCGGAAAACGGAAAAGCATGGAGCGTCTGCGGTCTGCCGATGAAATACGGCTACACCGATTTTGCCTGCGCACACGAAAACGGCTTTTCCGAAATATCGCTTACATATAACGGCGTGCGCTCCACGCTCCGCATCTTCGTCCCGAATGAGGGAACGTACGAGCTTTGGAGCGTTACCGCCGAAAATCTGACGAAGGATGAGCGCAAGCTCTCGCTCATCGCTTACGCGCGCACGGAGATGGACGACCCGTACAAGCCGCAAGGGTATAATCTCGCAACGGGCGGCTTTTTCGAGGACAGAAACGCCGTTTACGCTAAATACTATATGCCGTTTTACTCGGTACGCAACGTGAAAACATACGTTTATATGACTTCCTCCGAAAAAGCCGTCGGCTACGACAGCCGACGCACAGCGTTCATCGGCACGTACGGCGACGAGGCGCACCCCGTCGCAATGGAGCGCGGCGGCCACTGCACGCAGAGCGACGTCAACTCCGAAAAGGTCTGCCTTGCGCTCGAAAACGAGCTGACGCTCGGCGCAGGAGAAAAGAAAACGATACACTTCCGCATCGGCGGCACGACGAACATCGACGACGTTCGCCGACCTGAAAAAGTCGAAGAAAAGTTCGACGCGATGGTGAAAAAATATGCAACCGTCCTCAACGGCGTGGAAATAAAAACGCCCGACGTGAATTTTGACAATCTCATTAACGGCTGGATGAAATACGCCGCCGATATGGGTTCCCGCTGGGCGCGCGTGCGCCACAACGGCTACCGCGATATGACGAGCGACACGGAGTGCTTTGCCTGCGTCAATCCCGAACTTGCGTGGGAGCGCATTAAGCGCGTGCTGACTTATCAGTACGACACGGGATACGCGCCGCGCACGATAATCGGCGGCGCGATCCGTGACAGAAACTTCGCCGACAACACGGTATGGCTGACGTTCGCCGTTTCGACGATAATCAAAGAGCTCGGCAAGCCCGAACTGCTTAACGAGGTCGTGAAATTCAACAACGGCACGGAGGCAACCGTCTATGAGCACTGCAAGCGCAGCGTCGAATTTTTGTATAACTTCACCGGGCTTTACGGACTCGTGAGGATATGGGGCGGCGACTGGAACGACTGCGTGAACTTCGCGGGGCTCGGCGGAAAGGGCGTTTCCGTATGGCTGACGATCGCGTGGTATCGCGCGAACGCGCAGCTCGGCGAAATGGCGACGTGGCTCGGACTCGACGACGACAAAAAGGCCGCCGACGAGCGCGCGAAGGTCATGGGCGAGCGTATCGAAAAGCATGGCTGGAGCGAAAAGAGCGGATACTACATATACGCGCGCACCGACGACGACATCATAATGGGCGATATCGACTGCGACGAGGGAAAGATATTCCTTATACCACAGCTTTGGTCTGTCCTCGCGGGACTGCCGCGCGGCAAGGACGCGATGGCGCGCGCCGAGGAAATGCTCGAGATACCGCTCGGAATACGACTTGCGTACCCCGCTTATTCATATCAGCGCGACTACATCGGCTCGATGGCTGAAAAAGCGCCCGGCGTTCAGGACAACGGCGGCATTTATCTGCATCCGTCGGCGTGGAAGCTCGCCGTGGACAGCATTCTCCGCCGCCCCGACCTCGTTGAAGAGGGCATTAAGAAAATGATGCCGTACGACGAAACGTACGCCGTCAAATGCGGCGAGCCGTACGCGATGTATAATTCATATTTTGCTCCCGAAACGGGATACCGCGCCGGCACGCCCGGACAGAGCTGGCGTACCGCGTCGAGCTCGTGGCTGCTGAAAAGCACCGTCGAGTACGTATTCGGTCTGCACCCGGAGATAAAAGGGCTTCGCATCGATCCGTGCCTGCCGCTTTCATGGCGCGAATGCGCGATAACGAAGAAGTTCCGCGGCGCGACGTTCAATATAAAATTCATCGGCGACGGCACAGGTAGCGACGTCGGGTCGATCATCGTCAACGGAAAAGAAGCGGCGTATAAAGACAATGTCATTCCGGCAAAAGAGGGCGAAACGCTCGACATCGTCGTCAGACTTACGAAAAACAAATGAACAAGATCGCCATAAGATATTCAAACATCGCGGCGCTGGCGCTTATCGTTCAGGGGGCGATGAACATCGTCTTTTCAATGACGATGACATCGCTGTCGCCCGAACGGGATGGGTGGCTGAGATTCGTTCTGCTCGCCGTTTTCTCGATTTTTCTGAACGTTCTCCCCGCGGCAATGATGCACTACATCTCGGGGAAGCCGACAGACAGCGAGATACAGCTTACCGGACTTGCGGAAAAACCGAAACGATCCGATAAGGTCGCCGTGACGGCGGGGAGCGCCGCGTTGGTGTTTGCGATAGGACTCCTATACGAAAAGGTGTTCCCTACGGTCGCGTCCGACATTCCCGTTTCAATCGACACGCCGGTATATATGCATATTTTAATGATCGCTGCGCTTTGCGTCGCGCCCTCCGTGTGCGAAGAACTGCTTTTCAGGCATGTCATAGCGTCGCGGCTTGCTGTCGCGGGAAAGACGAGCGCAGTTATCTCGTCGGCGATTATGTTCGGGCTCGCGCATTTTTCGGCCGCGATGTTTCCGTACGCGTTTTTTGCGGGGATACTTTTCGGATGGGTGTTCTTCCGCACGGGAAGCGTGAAATATTCGATAGCCGCTCATTTTATATGCAATTTCACGACGTATCTTTTCGCCTGCGCGAAGCAGGTGATGACAGGCGGCGCTTACTCGACGCTCGAAATCGTGACGCTCGCGGCGTTTCTCGCGGCGGCGCTGCTGCTTTCGTTCGTGGATTCGCGCGGCGCGTCCGACGCGTTCAAGCGCAGCGACGAGCATGCGGCCGCGGGTTCGGTTTTGACTCCGCTACTTGCAGTCTATGCCGCGGGAGTTACGGCAATAATTTTACTGTGGGGTCAAAATGGCTGAGATATTTGATGAAAAATTCATGCGCGCGGCGCTCGATGAAGCGGACAAGGCGTCCGCTATCGGAGAAGTGCCCGTCGGCGCCGTCGTCGTGATGGGTGACGAGATCGTTTCCGCCGCGTTCAACACGCGCGAAACGGACAAGAACGCGCTGTGTCACGCGGAAGTCAAGGCGATCAACGCCGCGTGCAAAAAGCTCGGCGGGTGGCGGCTTCATAAGTGCGATATATACGTCACTCTCGAGCCGTGTCCTATGTGCGCGGGAGCGATAGTCAATTCGAGGATAAAACGCGTCGTCTACGGCGCGCGCGACGAAAAAGCAGGCGCGTTCGGTACAAAGCTGATGCTCAATGACTTCGATCTGAACCACAAGCCCGTAGTCGAGGGCGGAGTGCTCGAAAAAGAGTGCGCCGAGCGCCTATCGCGGTTTTTCTCGACTTTGCGCGAAAAGAAATAAATGCGGGCCGCTTATGTAAAAAAGCGGCTTTTTTTAACGACATTTGATGAACGATTTATGCCCCGCGGGGTTTGACAACGCTCCTTTTTCGTGATAGAATTTTACACACGGCAGGAAAAATTTACCAATCAGCCGAAGGAAAAGGAGAAGAAAAAATGAAAAGGAAAACCACAAAACAAACGCTCGCCGTGATGCTCGTCGCGGCGATAATTTTACTCGCGGCGACGTCATGCCAGATCATCACGACAGCCGACTCGACAGGCGGCGGAAACGTCGTCATCAGCCGCGACCCGATCTATCAGAGCGAAGACATAACGGCGACGGCGGAAACGGCAAACACGACCGCCGAGTTGACGGCGGAAGCAACGACGGCGGCGCAAACCACATCGGAGCTCGCGCCGACAAGCCCGCTCTACATAAACCCGCTGACGAAAACGGGCGCCGCACTCGATCCGTCGGGGCTTCGACCGATGGCGGTCGTTGTCGACAATAACGTTAACGCGCTCCCGCATCAGACGGGGCTTTGCGATGCGGACATTCTCTGCGAAACGCTGACGGCGCCGGGGATCACGCGCTTCCTCGCGCTGTATTCCGATTATCGCGCCGCGGGCGAGATTTGCAACATCCGCGCAGCACGCGTGCACGACGTAAAGATCGCGGTGGGATTTAACGCTTTTCTGGTTTGTCATGGCGGGCACGCAGACACGACGGAGGAATACGACTTCTTCTCCGCCGTAAAGAAAGCGTACGGCTCGGCAAATGGGTATATCGACACGATGGAAGAGTCCGCGTGGAACGCGCGCAACGGCGAAAAGCTCGGCACGATACGCTACTACGACAATTACCGCACGGATCTCCGCTACGATACCGTCATTACACCGGAGGCGATCGAGCTGACGGAAAACGGCGGCTCGGCGTTCAGACAAAGCGGAGCGTCGATCAAAGGCGAATGCAGAACGCCGTTCGTGTTTTCCGACAGCGCGGCGGCGGGAGATGATGCGACCGAGGCGACGCTGACGTTCACCGCGTCGGGCGTCAGCTCAAATCTCGAAAAGGCGGTCACGTTCAGATACGACGGCGAATCGGGAAAATATATGCGCTATGAGGGCTCGCGCCCGCACGTCGACTCAAAGAGCGGCGAACAGCTCGGCTTTACGAACGTCGTCGTGCTGATGACAGACGTTAAATACATCGCGGGCGACAGCGACGTCGATCCGCTGACGACGGATGTCGCCGTTTACGGCTCCGGGACGGGATATTGTCTTTCGGGCGGCAAATGCACGGCGATAATCTGGGTCAACACCGAAAAAAGCGGGCTCAGACTCTATACGGCGGACAGTTCGCTTATGCTCGCGCCCGGAAGCACGTACGTCGGATATCTTGACAAGGCGAACGCCGGTGCATTGAAGATATCCGAATAGAAAAAAACGCACCCCGCGGGGTGCGTTTTTGCCGCATAAAACAGAAAATAAAAATAAAAACGAAAAAAACTCTTGCAATCTTCAAATTATTATGTTATAATTAGCAAGCACCGCAAAAGTCGGCGCACATAATTGAATACGGCACCATAGCCAAGAGGTAAGGCAGAGGTCTGCAAAACCTTTATTCCCCGGTCCGATTCCGGGTGGTGCCTCCAAAACAAAAACCCGTTTTTTACGGGTTTTTTGTTTTGGACGTATTATCGCAGATGAGGATCGGTCGCATTGCGACGGTCCGTTCCGGGTAGCAAGCGAAACCGCCCAAAGCAAGAAGTATCGGAAGCGACGCTTGTCGTCTCGCCCGATACGACTATGCGACGGTGGCGTGGATGCCTCCAAAACAAAAAACCGCATTTGGGCGGCACACCGCCCTTTGCGGGTTTTTTAATTCACGATTCACGCCGAAAAATCCTGGAAAATAACGGCCGCGCCCTCCTTGCGCGATCTGTCGCGCGCGTACTTGGTCGTTATTGTCCAATACGCCTTTTCCGCGCCGAAAAGTCGGCACAGCACGCACGAAACGTTACATCTGTACTCGAATTGATACGCGACGAAATCCGGGCGGGAGACGACGTTGAACAGCATTTTTTCCGCGCAGAACTTCAATAATTTCGTCTTGAAAGAGTCGTCTTTGAAATATGTTCTGCCTGCGAGCTGACCGCACATCACGCCGCGGCGGAATTTTTTGTATTTTCGCACGACGAACGGATCGAACGATTCGATGCAGTATTCGCCCTTGTAGTTTTCAAGCTCGCGCGCGGCGACGTCGGCAACGCGAGTATCGCCCGCTTTTGTGCATTTCAACTCGACGATGAGCGGAACGCGACTATCAACGAGGTCGAGGACTTCGTTAAAGAGCGGCAGGCGCGATCCGTCGGGAAGCGTCACGTCCTTGATTTCGTCATAAGTCGATTGTTCGATCATCTTGTCAACGCCGCAGAGTCGCATGAGACTATCGTCGTGGTGTACGACGGCGACGCCGTCCGTTGTTGTATGAACGTCAAGCTCGATGCCATACCCCGCTTCGACGGCGGCGGCAAAAGCCGCCATGCTGTTTTCCGGAACGTCGCCGCCGAAAAGTCCGCGGTGCGCGTAAAGCGGCTGCTTTTTGAACATATCGCCTTTCTTACGCAGAGACGGGAATATCAGAAAAAGATAAATCAGTATCAGCGCGGCAAGCGCTATCAAAGCGTATAGCATCAGTCGTCACCTGCCGAAACAGCGTCGAGCGCCGTCTGCCTTGCATCGGGGCGCGAGTCGCCGTGTTTGACGAAGAGCATCGTGACGAACGAAAGGGCGACGAACAGCGCGCCGTACGGGAAGAGAGTGCCGTATCCGACGTGCTCGAGGAAGAATCCCGAAAGGATAGGCGTGACGATCTGCGCCGACATTGAGAACGTGTAGTAAAGTCCCGTGAATTTGCCTATGTCCGAGCCGCTGCACATTTCAACGACCATCGGGAGCGAATTGACGTTGATCGCCGCCCACGCAAATCCTATTATGACGAACACGACGTAGAGCACGGGGCTGAACGCTTTTGCGAATATCGAATAAACGCCGCCCGTGGCAAAGCAAGCGGAAAGTACTACCGCGCCCGCGAGTATCGTTTTCTTTCTGCCGATCTTCGAGGCGATGATGCCGATCGGAACGTACGAAACGATAGCGCCCGCCGTGGCGATGGTCAGGCAGAGAGTCGCGCCGCCGGGCGCCATTCCCCACTCCTGCGTCGCGTATTTCGTGAACGCAGTCGTGATCGCGTTATATCCCATGAACCAAAGCGCGACGGACGCGAGCAGGAACGCGAGACTCTTTTTGACGGGCTTCGGAAGAGCTTCCCTTTTTGTTTCGGTGTTTTCGACGGCGAGGTTCTCCTCGGGGTGCGCGTCCTCATATTCCTTGACGGGAATAACGTCGCGTTTTTCCTTGACCGTGAAGAAAAGAACGACAACGGATATGACCATAACTCCCGCGATTATCGCAAATATCGGGAGGTAGTTGATGTGATCGAGACCTTCGGTGTTCTTCTTCGAATACATTATCGTATTCAAAATGAGGTAAATTATGCCGCCGACGGCGCCCATAAGATTGATGATCGCGTTCGCCATCGAGCGATTCGGCTTTATAGTCAGGTCGGGCATCAGCGCGACGGCGGGGCTGCGGTACGAAGCCATCGCAAGCAGAACGACGAGAAGCACGACGACGAAGATGACTTTAAGTCCGACGCTCGACGCCGCGTAGTACGAATTGTCGATTATCGGAAGGAACATCATCGCAATAACAGCGACAGCCGTGCCGCAAATGATGAACGGCATTCTCTTGCCTATCCTCGTGTCGACTTTATCGGATAGCGACCCGAGGAGCGGGAGCAAAAACAGCGCGATGACGTTGTCCGCCGCCATAATGACGCCCGAGAACGTGTCTCCGAAATGGAACGTGTCGCGCAGTATCAGCGGGATGATGGCGTCATAGAGCTGCCAGAACGCGCAGATCGACATAAACGCAAGACCGATGAGGAAAGTTCGTTTGTAGTTCAGCTTCGGTGTTTTTTCCATAAGTACCTCACATTTTTTCAAATTGCTTTTATCGCACAGCCGTGCGCGGAGCGCACGACGGTCACTTCCGGATGATTTGCGGCGAAAAACGCTTCAAAATACTCGGCGAATATCGCCTCGGTGTAGTAATGCCCCGCCTCGATGACGGTGATCCCGTCGTCGATGGCGTCGACCATGCGGTTGTAGCCCGCGCGCCCTGTCACAAGCGCGTCGGCGCCCGCCGCTTTCGCGGGGATGATGAAATCGCCGCCGTCGCCGCCGCAAACGGCGACTTTTTCGATCGGCTTGCCCGAATCGGCAAGCAGAATAAACGGCGCGCCGAGCGTCTTTTTCACTTTTTCGGTGAGTGCGGAGGCGTTGGTCGGCGCGACGCATCCGATACGCCCGAGCGTCGGCGATTCGGCGTCGCCGAATTTTCCGACGTTTGAAAGTCCGAGTTTTGACGCGAGAATATCGTTCATCCCGCCGTCCATCGCGTCAAATCGCGTGTGGAACGACATCACCGACAAGCCGCGCGAAATGAGGTCGATAACCTTTTTTGAGACAAATTGCTCTTCCGTCACCGCGCCGATTTTGCGGAACAGGATCGGGTGGTGGGTAATGATGAGGTCAAAATCTTTTGCTTCATCAACGACGGCCGCCGTAGCGTCAAGCGCGAGCAAAACGCGGCGAACCTCCCTTTTCCCGTCGGGGCAGACCATAAGTCCGTCATTGTCCCAAGCCGCCGAAAGCTCGCGCGGGATGAGAGCGTTAAGCTCGGAGTATATTTCCTTTACATTTGACATAGTGCCTCCGCTTCGGTTTTTTCGTTTTCGATGATTTTTCTGATCTCTCGCTCGCGCGATGCGTCTCGGCGAGCCGTTTCGAGTCCGTTTATACGCGCGTCGAGCGACGATACCTGCCTTTCACACAGCGCGATAAACTCGCGCGGACGATCGCTTTTGTGCTTGATGTTGTACGCGCCGAGCAGTTCCTCGACGGGAGTGAGCGTGCGCGCCTCGCCGTCGTAAACCGCGCTCATAATTTGATAGACTTTATCGTCCTCGATCGTGATAAGCTCTTTTTCGACGTTAAATCCCTCGCACGCAAGATAACGGCGCAGCTCCGTCACGTTCTGCATCGGCTGGAGGACGAGGCGCGTTTTCCTCTCGCGGACAAAAACCGCCGCCGAGAGAATTTCAATGATATTCAGCCCGCCCATTCCGGCTATGACGATACAGTCGAGCGGGTATTTTTCAAGCCCGTCGAGCCCGCCCGTCAGCATCGTTTCGATCTTGTCGGCAAGTCCGCGGGCGGCGATGTTTTCTTTCGCGCGGGCGAGCGGCGCCCGCCTGATATCGGTAGCCAGCGCGCGCGTCGCTTTGCGGGATTCGATAAGATATATCGGCAAAAAAGCGTGATCCGTGCCGACGTCGGCGACAAAGCCGCCACCGGCGAGCGATGCGACGTCATAAAGGCGCGGCATGAGTTTTTGTGTGTTCATGTGATTTGTGTGAGCGATTTTATCAGCGTGTGTCCGCAGGCGCTGCATTTTTCCTCTTCTTTCGGGTTTGTCGTTCCGCAGACGGCGCACGTTACGGTATTGTCGCTGTCAGTCGGGAAAATGACGGACGTTTTCGTTCCGCAGAGGTGAAAAACTTCCGCGCCCACTTTGAACTTTTCGATTTTATTCTGTTCGATGTCTTTTGATTTGTAAGTCGCCGCGTTTATCCAGCGCGCCGCATTGTCGGGACTACGGACAAAAAGTTCGATGCTGCAAACCGTATAAAGTGTTTCGATCGTCGGTTTTTCGGGCGTTTCGCTTTTTGTTTTTGCTTTGACTTTTACGTCCTCGATCGTGCCTGCGTATGTAATGTCGGGCGCTTTTTCAAAGAAGATGCTTATTACGCAAGCAACAGCGGCGATGCCGATCACGACATAATAAATCGTTTTTGCTGTCGGATCCGGAGGTATATAGTTCTTTAAGAGCCAACTCACGAAAATACACGCGGCTTCCGTTATTACGAGTCGGATAATAAGCCGCAAAATCTTTTTTGAAATTTTTGGATTAAACGCTCTCAAGTCTTCTGGAAGATTATATTTCATAAATATCTCCTTGCTGTTGATATCATTATGATATCATTAAACGGCGGATTTGTCAATACAAATCATAAAAAAGCAAAATACCCCCTTGACAAAGAGGGTATTTTTTCTTATTTCTTTGCGGCGAGGAACGCGTTGATCTTCTCAACGAGCTCGTCGGGGTCGGTGCCGTGAACGGCGCACGCCATTTCGATGCTTTCTCCGCGAGACGCGGGGCATCCGAGGCAGTGCATACCGATCTCAAAGAAAAACTGCGCCGTGTCGATATCGTAGTCGAGAACGTCGCCGATAACGCTGTCTTTCGTTACTTCCATTTTTCCATCCTCCGTGATTATTTTTAACGATATTATTATAACCTCTTGACGCCGAAAAGTCAACGAAATAATTGTAAGTTGCCGTGTTTTTATGTAAAACATGGGCAAAACGGTGATTTATTGTGAAAAAATCACAAATTACGCCGCTTTTTTTCTATGTATTTGACATTTGAAAAATCTCCCTTGCCCCTTGATTACAATAGGTAAAAAATATATAATATACATGTAGCGCTTAATTTCAGTAACCATCAAAAATAACATCAAAGGAGAAAATACATGGCAAAAGTTCTTTCAAAAGACATCAGAAATGTATGTCTTCTCGGCCACAGCGCCGACGGTAAGACCTCGATAGCCGAGGCGATGCTCTATCTTACGAAAGGAACAGACCGTCTCGGAAATCCGACGGACGGGAACACCGTCTGCGATTACGACGCGGAGGAAATAAAGAGAGGATTCTCGCTTTCCGCAGCTATCGCGCCCGTAAATTACAACGGCACGAAGATCAATGTCATCGACGCTCCCGGATATCTTGATTTCTCTGGCGAAGTCGCTCAAGCGCTCCGCGTAACCGGTTCCGCGCTCATCGTAGTAAACGCGAAGGCAGGCGTTGAGGTCGGAACCGAGATCGCTTGGAGAAACGTAACGGACACGAACACGCCGCGCGCATTCTTTATCAACAAATGTGACGATCCCGAGGCGAGATTCGATCACGTATTCGAACAGCTCCGCGAAATGTTCGGCTCGTCTGTCTGCCCGCTCGTTGTTCCGATAACAGACGGCGGAAAGATCGTCGGACTTGTCGACCTTCTCGATATGCACACGGTCGGCTTCGGCAAGGGTATGGAAACTAAATCGGTCGACATTCCCGCCGAGAACAACGATCGCATCGAAAACTTCCGTGGCGAACTTCTCGAAACGGTTGCCGGCACGAGCGAAGAGCTTATGGAAAAATACTTTGATGATCCCGATTCGATCACGCGCGAAGAGATCGCAAACGCCGTTCACGAGGGCGTTCGCACGGGCGCTATCGCTCCCGTACTTGCCGGCTCCGCGACGAACCTTTGCGGCATCCCCACGCTTATGGATATAATCGTAGACACGTTCCCGAGCCCGCTCCATCACAAAGCGGAGATCGTCATTGACGACGAGGGCAAGGAAGAAGAGCTTGCTGTCAGCGAAAACGGCGCGGCTTCGATATTCGTTTTCAAAACCGTCGCCGATCAGTTCGGAAAGATCTCGTTCTTCAAGGTCATGTCGGGCGAGCTCAAAACGGGCACAGATATGAAGAATCTCACAACAGGTCAGACGGAGAAATTCTCTCACATCTATACGATCTGCGGCAAAAAGCAAACAGAGGTCGACTCGCTCGCAATGGGCGACATCGGCATGACGACAAAGCTCGCCAACACTAACACGAACGACACGCTCACAGCGGGCGGACTTGACAAGTCGTTCAAGAAGATTGTATATCCAGAATCGTTCTACCAGAGATCCATCGTCTCGAGCGGCAAGGGCGAAGAGGACAAAATATCGCAGGGTATCGCGCGCCTCATTGATGAAGATCCGACGCTGAAATACGAAAACAACCCCGAAACGAAGCAGATGCTCATTTCCGGTCAGGGCGACATCCAGCTCGACGTCGTAACGTCGAGACTGAAATCGAGATTCGGCGTTTCCGTCGAGCTCGGTCAGCCGAAGGTCGCATACCGCGAGACGATCAGAGGTCGTTCCGACGTTCAGGGCAAGCACAAGAAACAGTCCGGCGGTCACGGTCAGTACGGCGACGTCAAGATCAAGTTCAGCCCTGGCGAAGCAGAAGGTCTTGAATTTGAAGTTTCCGTCGTCGGCGGTACGGTTCCGAAGAACTTCCACCCCGCAGTCGAGAAGGGACTTCTCGAGGCAATGCAGAAGGGCGTTCTCGCGGGATATCCCGTCGTCAACCTCCACGCGAACCTCTACGACGGCTCGTACCACGACGTAGACTCGTCCGAAATGGCGTTTAAGATCGCTGCCAACCTCGCTTATAAGGAAGGTCTCGCAAAGGCGAACCCCGTTCTTCTCGAGCCGGTCGCAAGCGTCAAGGTCTACGCTCCGTCCGATATGATAGGCGATATAATGAGCGCGTTCACAAAGCGCCGCGGCAGAGTTATGGGTATGACTCCGA
The DNA here is from genome assembly GCA_017542695.1 of Clostridia bacterium. The sequence continues at coordinate 40,054 of JAFXWT010000165.1, read as the reverse complement.
CGGAACGCAAGGGCGAGCAGGTGCTCGAGGCGGAAGCTCCGATCGCCGAAATGTCCGACTTCGCTATCCAGCTCCGCGCCATCACGCAGGGACGCGGCTACTACACGATGAAGTTCGAGCGTTACGAGGACGTTCCGGCTAACGTTGCGGAAAAGATCATCGCGGACGCAAAGGCAAACGCAGACGAAGAATAATCAACATTAAATACGGCGCCGCAAAAGCGGCGCCGTTTCAAAAGGAGAAAAAAGATGAAAAGTGTAATGTTTACGGGCGACAGCATAACGGACGTCGGCCGCGCACGCCCCGTCGGCGACAAGGCGGGAATGCTCGGCGACAGCTATGTCGGCAATATTTTCGTTCAGATGTGGGCGAAAGACCCGAGGGCAAACGTCAAAATCATGAACACGGCGACAAGCGGCGACACGAGCAGACAGCTCCGCGCGCGCTTTGAGAGCGAGGTGCTCGCTTATCCCGCCGATTATCTGTTCATAATGATCGGCATAAACGACTGCTGGCGCGAATTTGAAGATCCCGTTCTCGGAGTCCAGGCGCCGAGCGTTGACGAATACCGCGACAATATGGAATACATGATAAAGGGCGCACTCGACATAGGAGAAACGCCCGTGCTCGTTTCGCCTTATTTCCTTGAGCTTTACAAGGAAGACCCAATGAGAGCGAAGTGCGACGTGCTCAACGGCGTTCTCCGCGAGCTTGCGAAGAAGTATTCGCTCCACTACATCGACGTGCAGAGCGTGTTCGACGACTACATTTCAAAGGTGTCGTCGTACGTCGTTTCGGGCGACAGAGTCCACCCGAAAGCGATCGGCAAGCAGATCATCGCGCAGACGATACTCGAAAGTCCCGCCTGGGCGGAAGTGATGAAGAAGTGAGATTTTTATGAAAAAGCCTGTCGTTATTATTCTTGTCATTCTTATTGTTTTGATTGGTGTAGGCGGTGTGTTTTTGTCACGATACATCAGGTTTTACAAGCCTGATTGGATGAAAGAGGCTATCGCTTTTTCAGACGATTATATCAAAACAAATGAACTCTTAATTGAAGAGTACGGAGAAAATTTCAATTACAAATTGAAAGGATACCGTGCAGATTTCAACAAAAAAGACGGCTCCGGTTTTTTCAACGGCGTTTACTATATTGAAGACGTCACATACACAATTGAAATTGAAGCGATAAATTCCGAATGGAGCGTCAAAAGTTTCAAAAAAGATTAGAAAGTCGATTTTCAAAAAGTCCGCGAAAGCGGACTTTTTCTTATTTTATCAACTCATACGTCACGTCGGCTCTGTCGACGTAACCGCCGCGCGCCTTTATCCCGGCGCGTATTTTTCCGACGTCGGCGTCTTTGAACGCGCGCCCGTCGGCAAGAACTACCGACGCGGCGACGCCCGCCGCCTCGCCCATTGCGACGCACGGAGCCATGACGCGCACGGGGCCGAGCACTTCGCGCTCGGCGCTGACGCACCGCCCGACGACGATGACGTTTTCCGCCTCGCGCGGAATGAGTGAGCGATACGGTATCTGCGTATACGGCGAGGCGCATCTGACATTTACAAACGGCTGGTCGCTCGGTTTTTTCGGGTTCGGCATATCCCAGTGATACGCCGAAAGAGCTATCCCGTCGTCAAAATCTTTCGCAGTGATCAGATCGTCCGTCGTCAGAACGTACTCGCCGCAAAGGCGATACGTTTCGCGTATACCGACTGTCTGCCCGATCTGACGTATCTGCGCATTTGAAAATCCGGGGAAGTGCGCGCGCATTATTTTCAGAAGTTTGAAGTTTTCGCGTCTGCCGTCGATGATCGCGCGCGTGACGGAATCGGCGTTTGTGCCGTCCACACCGACCTGACGGATCGTATTTATCATAAAAACGTCGGGGCGCGTCATCTGCACGGAGATGAATATTTCGTACGGAAAGTCCCATTCGCCCGACTCTTTCAGCGGCGCGATGAGTTTTCTGAAGCGCACGTCGCGCGTTTTACGCATATAGTTTGTGAGTTCGTCCGCGTCGACGCCCTCGACGTGCATTTCGAGCGACGCGGCGGACATCCCGCCGTCCTCGTCGCCTTTTTTGACAGAACACCCGAACATACGGCATATATCGGCGTCGCCCGTTGCGTCGACGAAATATTTGCCGCCGATGATCGACAGTCCGCTTTTGTTGTGTACGACGACTCCTTCAAGGCGTTTTCCGTCGCGCAAAACGTCGATAATATCGGTCATATAAAGGATATTTACTCCGTATACCGTCGCCATGTCTTCGAGGACGAGTTTCATTTTTTCGGGCTCAAACACCATACCCGCACCGAGAAGCGGATACCACCCCTGCAGAGGCAGATCGACGTCTACCGTATGAACGTCGACGGCGCCGTCGGCACCAAGCAGGCGTTTTTCGATTTCATCGAGCAGCCCGCCGACGCAGGTGTAAATCCTGTCGCCGTCAAATCGGCGCGCGCCGAGGATATGGTTCACCATCGCTTTCGTGCCCGTGCCGCCGAGGCAACCGTCGCGCTCGATAATAAGCGTTCTCGCGCCTGCGCGCGACGCGGCGCACGCAGCGCCGAATCCGGCGAATCCGCCGCCGCAGATCACAACGTCATATTCGCCGATAGATTTTATTTCTTTATCGTATCTCATATCCGACCTCGCTGTTTTGCTTTTTCGGATACATTATATCACAAATCAAGGCAAAACGGAAGAAAAACCGGCAGAAAACTTATCAAAAGCGGATATTTTTATTATGCGTTTCTGCAGGCGGCGAAAAAGATGATCCAAAACCTTGTCCGCCCGAAGAATGCCATAAAACCGCCGACCTTGTAATAATGCCGCCGCCTTCATCATATACATAAACCGAAATACATTTTTCGGGAGGAAAAAACGTGGAGAGCATATACAAGGATATCGAAACGCGCACAGGCGGCGACATATATATCGGCGTCGTCGGGCCGGTGCGCACGGGCAAATCGACGTTCATCAAAAAATTCATGGACACGCTCGTGATACCGAACATCGCGGACGAATACGACAAAAAGCGCGCCAAAGACGAGCTTCCGCAGTCGGCGTCAGGCAGACAGGTGACGACGACGGAGCCGAAATTCATTCCCGCGACGGCAGTCGAGGTGAAACTCGACGGCGGAGCGTCGCTTTTCGTCAAAATGATCGACTGCGTCGGGTATATGGTCGACGGCGCTGTCGGCAACATCGAAAACGGCGCGGAGCGCCTCGTTATGACGCCGTGGTCGAAGGAGCCGATGCCATTTGAGCGCGCGGCGGAGATCGGCACCGAAAAAGTCATCACCGATCACTCGACGATAGGCGTGCTCGTTACGTGCGACGGCTCATTCGGCGAGATCGGGCGCGAGAGCTTCGCGCCGAGCGAGGAGCGCGTCGTCAGCGAGCTTCGCGCGCTCGGGAAGCCGTTCGTGATAGTGCTCAATTCCCTTTCTCCGTCATCAGAGAGTTCGACGGCGCTCGCATACGAGCTTGAAGAAAAATACGACGCGCCCGTCGCGCTCGTCAACTGTCTTGAGCTCGACGCGGAGGACATCAAAAATATACTCGGCCTCGTGATGCTCGAATTTCCCGTCAGCGAAACGACGGTGACGCTCCCGCCGTACATTGCGGCGCTGTCCGAAGATCACCCCGTACGCAAAAGCGTCACCGATAAGATTCTCGAATGTGCATCGAAGGTCAAAAAGACGGGCGACGTCGCGCCGTGCTTTGAAGCGGCAAGGGAAAATGAATACATCGAAAGCGCGACGGTCGAAAAGATCGACCTCGGCACAGGGCGCGCGACGGTGAAGATCGCGCTCGACGACGGATTGTTTTATAAAATAGTCGGAGAAATGACGGGCTTCGACGTCTCCGATGACGGCGCGCTGATGACGCTGCTGTATGAGCTTTCGTCTGTGAAAAAGAAATACGACAAAGTGGCTGCGGCGCTCGACGAAGTGAATGAAACGGGGTACGGCATCGTCGTGCCCGACGTGTATGACTTAAAACTCGAAGAGCCGCAGATCACAAAGCAGTCGGGCGGGTACGGAGTCAAGCTCCGCGCGTCTGCGCCGTCGATACACATGATAAAGGCCGACATCAAGACGGAGGTCTCGCCGATCGTCGGCACGGAGCAACAGTCGGAGGAGCTGGTGCGCTATATGCTCTCCGAATTCGAAACAAATCCGCAGAAGCTGTGGGAAACCAATATGTTCGGCAAGTCGCTCTACGATCTTGTGAGCGAGGGAATACACACAAAGCTCGCCCACGTGCCGGACGATGCGCGCGAGAAACTGTGCGAAACGCTGAGCCGGGTGATAAACGAGGGCTCCGGCGGACTGCTTTGCATTATATTGTAAATTGATAGAAAAATCGGCTCCTCGGAGCCGATTTTTTGATATTGACATCGTATTCGTTTCGCGTTATACTTATATCATCACCGACCGAAAGGAGCCCGATATGAAACGATTTGCCGCCATGACGCTTATATTTCTTTTTCTTCTCATCTCATGCGGGGAGAGCGCGTACCGCCCGATGATGATACTTCCCGAGGGGTTTACGATCGACGGCGACGTGATATCGGGCAAGCTCGTCAACGTTTATTTCTTTTCGCCGTACGATGAGATCGTGTGCGACGACGGCGGCATAATGACGCTTTATTCCGACGAAACGCTCTCGACTTATCTTGAAAACGATTCCGAGATTGAGCTCTTCGACGGGGACAACGACTTTGTGCTCGTGTTCGAGCGCGGCGACGAAAGCGCGACATATAAGCTCCGAATCTCGTGCGTTATGATACTCGATTTCAAGATCGACGTTGTGAAAGACAAGACGTACGCGCAGGGCGAAGAATTTGACAGGAGTACCGTTGTCGTCACGGCGAAAAAGGAAAACGGCGACTTTGTCGCCGTTACCGATTATGTCGTTTCATTCGAGCCCGAAACGTCGGGTGAATATAAAGTGGATATATCATACGGAGGAATAGTTCATTCAATATCGGTCAATATCGAATGAACGGCGAAGCTCTTGCCGCAGGCGACAATTCAGCTTGCCCTTGACGGCGCTTTCAGTTGTTTTGCGGGTGCGCCGGCGGCCTGTCTCTCTTCGGCTTTCTTCCTGACTCTGATAAGCTCGACGGTCATGTCGTCGCTGCGGTGATTCTGCTCACCCGCGGCGGCGATTATTTTTGTCGCCATTTCGGAAAGGTCGTCCGTCCATTCGTTTTCGACGTACGACACGAACCACGTGGGATCGAGCGACGCCGACATATCGAAGTCCTGCGCCACGCCGTCACTGCAAATGATGATCACGTCGCCGTCCTGAAGTTCAAACTCCGTCATTTCGGCGGAAAGCTCACGGATAATCCCTATCGGGAGGGTGCTCGACTCGATCTTGAATATGTTTTTTCCGCGGCGCACGTATGACGGCGTCGCGCCGCTTTTTATGAACGACGCCGTGCCTTGCATGAGGTCGATCTCGATCAGGTCGAGCGTCGCGTAGCACTCGACGCCTTTGTTGCGGATGAACGTGTTCAGCATCTGGAGCGTCGTCGATTTCGTGTTGCCGCATTCAAGCATTTTTTCGAGAAAGACGCGGCATATCTTCGACGTGACGGCCGCGACCTCGCCGCTCCCCATTCCGTCACAAATGAACGAATAAAAATATCCGTCGCGGTTTCTGACTATCGAAACGCTGTCGCCGCAGACGTCTTCGCCGCGCTTCGGCGACTGCTTACCCGCGCATTCGGTGAAAAACGACGTGTCCGCTTCAAGTATCATCGCGGCTTTGCCGTTTTCTATGCGGAACGACGGCGCGCCGAAGCTCTTACGGCAGACATTCTCGCACACGCGGCGAATATCGTCGGCGCCGACGGAAGAGCGCAGTATCTCCCCGCCTGTTGCAATGACGAACATTTTTCTGTCGCCGCAGACGACGACGTTTTCGGCAGCGAGTCCCGCGCGCAGAAGTGCACGGCGCAGTTTTTCCGACGTCAGCTTGTCCGGCTCGTACCTGCCGCTGCTCTGCGCCAGCGCGTCGGAGAGCATTTTCGACATTGCCTCGTAATCGAGCGCGAGGATATCGACTCCGTCGTCGCCCGTCAACCGCGCGATGAGCGATTCGGCGCCCGCGTTTATTTCTGAAATTATTGTTTCCGTTTTCGGACATTTCGGCGCGATGAACTCTCCGACGCGGTCTTTATCGACGCGACCTCCCGCGCACATCAGCTTTTTCGTGATGTTTTCGATCACATCGTCGCCGGGGATCGCGCCGATGTCGTGGCACGGACAATCAACGGGGCAGTTCGCGCAGTTCTTGCTCCAGACGGCGCGGCACATCGACTCAAACGATATTTCTTTTTTGCGGCGGAATTTTTCGGTGAGTCCGCCGATCACCTCGGAAAGCGACTTCATGGCTTTTGACATCATCTCCATTCTTTGATTTTTTTCATCCTCATAAAGACGGCGCACCAGCTCGCCGCAGGAGGTTTTTTCTTTTTCGTCGCGCATGGCGACGCGGCCTATCACCCCGATCGCCGTCGGTATCGCAGTCAGCGCCTCGCCGACGACGGCGGGAATGAGCAGAATATGTATTTTTTCCGTCCCGAAGAAGAACGCGACGCCCGAAATATAGACAGCGAGCGATGTTATCTCGGCGGCAAAGCTGCCCGCGACAGCGTAAAACAGCCCTGCGGAAACACCGGTCAGCGACAGTATCACCATCCATTCCGAGCCGAGCGGCAAACCGAGAAGGAGTCCCGCCACACCGCCGTACGCGCCGCCCCAGACAAATGAGATGAGCAGCGTGGCCACCGCGGCAAAAATGAGCGGCGCGGATATCTCGAATATCAAATATCCTCCGAGCGCCAGCGACACGGCGAGGAACACCGCGATCGTGCCTATCGGGAAAAATGAGGTATATCTGTATTTTCCGTCGATGAAAAACGCGAAAACGACAGTTGAAAACACGGCGACTCCGATAGTGAACGCGCCCGAAACGATCGACGAAACGTCGGGGCGCGCGATATACGTTGCGGCAGCGGCGCCGCCCGCGCCGATGAACGCGGAGCCGATCCTGACTCCCATCGTGTCGCGGATGAGTATCCCTTCGCGCGAAAACCGTATCGCCTTTGTCGCAATCCCCGCCGCGATCCTGAACACGCACGACACGGCGGCGGCGAACGTATATATCTTCAAGTCGATGAACGCGTTTCCGAGAGCCGCCCCGATAAGTGCCGCCACGGGCAGATTCGCCGAAGCTGACACAATGCCGATCCCGAGCGGAAACGTATCGTACGGCAGTCTTGTCACCGACATGGCAAAGCCCAACGAGGCAAGGAACAGAAAGCGCAGTATATACCCGAAAAGATAATACGCGCCGCGCCGCTCTCTCTTTGTCAATGTTTTTTCGTCCGTCATTTTCATCACATCCTTCATGCTTGCTTCGTCCCGATTATACAACAGTATTAAAAAAAAGAACGTCACATTCCGGCGGCTGAAATTTGTTTTTTTCAGTCGTATGCCGCCCGTGTGACGCTCTTTTTGTAAGTCTTTTTTGACAAATGAGGATTTATATCGTGTTTTATCGAATGATTTATGCTGCGCTGTCTTCAAAAATGTCGGTCATTATCATGCCGCTTATCATATTGCCGATGAAAATACCGTATCCCGACGTGGGATCTGTGACGAGGACGTGCGTAACAGCTCCGACGAGCTTGCCGTTCTGGATGATCGGCGAGCCGCTCATCCCCTGAACTATACCGCCGGTCAGCGAGACGAGGCGCTCGTCGGTGACTTTGACGGAAAAGTTCTTCTGTTCGCCGCCGCCGATCTTCGTCAGTTCAATTTCATACAGCTCCGGCTCGCCGGAAACGGCGGAGCGGATATACGCCTTTCCGTCGCGGATCTCGTCGAACGTCGCCGTCGGATAGAGCGCGTCGGCGTATTCCGGTAGCTCGTAAAGCTCGCCGTAAACGCCCGTCTTGTCGTTTTTCAGAATTTTTCCTATCCGCTTCCCGACGAAAACGCCGCGAAGTTCGCCCGGCGCCCCGGACTTTCCGGGCGAAACGCCCGTCATGTCTATCTTTTCAACGCTGCCGTACAAAACGGGGAGTACCGCGCCGCTTTCCGCGTCGCATATTCCGTGGCCGAGCCCGGCGAACATCAGCGTTTTCGGTTCGATGAACGTGATCGTTCCTATCCCGGCCGCGCTGTCGCGCACGAGGATTCCGATCTTCCCTTTTCCGTCGCCGTCTTTGATGGGACGAACCGTGACGCTGCGCTCTTTTCCGCCGCGGATGAACGTAATCTCAACGCTGTCGCCGCCGTCCGATATTGCGCGCACGAGCTCGCGCGTGGAGCTTACCTTCGTTTCTCCGACGCGCGTTATGATGTCGCCGCGACGTAGTCCCGCCTCCGCGGCGGGCGAACGCTTGTCGCCGACGCTGTCCGTTCCCGCGACGATGCACCCGCCGACGTTTATCTTCATTCCGAACGGCATTCCGCCCGCGATAAGAACCCCGTCGGCTCGTGCGACGTCAGTTTCCGCCGCTCCGACCGAAACGGGGCTTATAATACAAATACCAATCACCGTCAAAACAAACAATGATACAAAAAATATCCTTTTGTGCCTTACCATTGTCGTTTCCTTCCTTTTTTTCGCACTTAATCGTGCAGAATTAATTTGCGTAAGTTTGTCGTTTTTATGTCTTGCGGTTTTTTGAAATGCAGGCAATTTTATTTTTGCGATTTTCTTCAATTTATTATATATAAGAAAAACGCCGCCCATGTGGGCGGTGATGTGGTTATTTCTTGTCGGTCAGACCGAGAATGTAATCTGTCGATGTTTTGTAAAATTTCGCAAGCGCGATGAGCACGTCTATCGGTAGTTGTCGCTGTCCGTTTTCATACTGCGAATACGTATTTTGCTTTATATTCAGATATTTGGCGATCTCCGTTTGCCTTATATCCGAGTCTTCCCTTAATTCTTTTAATCTCATCTTCTCACCTGCGGGATTTTTTTATATTATATTCAATCTCGCATTGAGATATTGACTTTTATCTCAATTTGTGATAAAATGAGATTAAATCAGACAAAAAGCTGAAAATTTGGATAATAAAAAGAGGTGTCTATGAAATACTGCTCAAAGTGCGGAAATGAGTTGCTTGACGAAGCTGTAATATGTCCTAAATGTGGATGTATGATTGACGGCGCAAAAAACTTGAAAATTCAAAAAATAAACGAAACAGCAGAAACGCAAAACGTAAAGAAAAAACAAATCTATTCTATTGCCGGTATCGTTCTTTATTTTCTTGCATTTATTCTGTACGCCGCCCCGTTTGTGACAATAAAATTCGGAAATATTTCAAGAAATATTTCGGGTTTTCAGTTGCTTTTTAATTGGGATAACGTAACTGGCAACACAAGTGAATACTCATTTGTATGGTTTATATTTCCTAGTCTAATTACACTTATCATGCCCATCTCGTCAATAATCGGCTATTTTCTTCGTATAATAAAAGGCGGAAAGTTGTCGTTCAAAGCTGCAAAAGAAGCATATGCAAAGGATCTCAAATTTACGTTGTTTATGGGAATAATAGCATCAACATTACCTCTGATTCTTTATTTATTTCTGACAAAAATAACCGGCTATGGGGATAATCCTTTGGCAAGCATCGGATATGGCGCAATTTTTTCCGGTGTTTTCTTTTTGATAGGTGGCATTTTCTTTCAGGTTTACGCTTACATATTTGGAGAAGAGCTTCATAAAAAGAGTCAAGAATATGTTGCCACGCTTTCCTCAAAAGAATTTGAAGAAGAACAAAAGAAATATGATTAAAACATTCAAGCTGCAAAAAACAACAATAAAAAATGCGCTATATTTTTTGGAATCCTCTTTGCTCTTTTAATTATAGTTGCAATAATTGCATATATAAATTATATTAACACGATCAATGATATCTTTGTCAAATAACCACAAAAACTCCCGCGTTCAGCGGGAGATACCCTCGCACAGCGAGGGGAGAGGGCTTCCGCCCTTGCGCGCATATTCAAAGCCCCCATCCGTCTTTTGCCTTCGGCAAAATCCACCTTCCCCCGAGGGTGAAGACTTATACAAAAACGCCGCCCACGCGGGCGGCGTTTTATTCTTATTGGGAAGATTTTGAATTATTCCTTGATCCCTCTCACCTTATCGGCGAGGGTGTGGATGCGTTTCACGGGATCGAGCAGGTCGGATATCGACTGCTCCTTATTTATCGTGTCGATGAGGTAGGAAACGTATTTGCACATATTGACCTCGGCGTACCACGGTTTGTTTTTAAGCTCGTCCGTACGGTAGTTGAGGTTCGTCGTGAATATCTTTGTAATCTTTCCGTCGGCAAACGCCGCGTCGAGCTTGTCCGTACCGTTGCAGAACAGGCCAAATGTCGCAAACACGAATATCCTGCGCGCGCCGCGCTTTTTCAGCTCGCCCGCGACGTCGATTATAGACTCGCCCGACGATATCATATCGTCGACGATGCAAACGTCGCGCCCTTCGACGCTGTGGCCGAGAAATTCGTGCGCTTCGATCGGGTTGCGTCCGTCAATGACGACGGTGTAGTTGCGGCGTTTGTAGAACATTCCGAGTTCGAGCCCGAGCACAGATGAATAGTACATCGCGCGGCTCATTCCTCCCTCGTCGGGTGAGATTATCATCAGCTGTTCGGGATCGAACGTGATATCGGGGTATTCGCGCGAGAGCGCTTTGAGCATCTGATACGATGTTCTGACGTTGTCGAATCCGTCTCTCGGGATGGAATTCTGAACGCGGGCGTCGTGCGCGTCAAACGTGATGATGTTGTCAACGCCGTAGGTGACGAGCTCCTGAAGCGCCTCGGCGCAGTCGAGTGATTCGCGCGTCGAACGGCGATGCTGTCTGCCCTCGTAAAGCATCGGCATGATGACGGATATCCGTCTCGCCTTGCCGCCCGTCGCGCTGATTATTCTCTTGAGATCCTGATAATGATCGTCCGGACTCATTGGAACGGTCATTCCGTACATTTTGTATGTAACGCCGTAATTGAATATGTCGGTAAAGATAAATATGTCGCGGCCGCGGCACGTCTCCCTGATGATGCCTTTCGCCTCGCCCGTGCCGAATCGCGGGCAGTCCGCCTGCATGAGATACGTTTCTTTTTCGTCGCTTTTTCTCCACTGTTTAAGGTAAGCGTCGACTCTTTCGACAAACGCCTCCGTTCCTTTCATTCCTATTACGCCGAGTTCGCCGTAGTAACGTGAGTCCATTTTTTGTTTCCTCCCAAAAGATATATATTTATTTTGTTTTTTCTTTATTATTTAAGACCGAAGCCGATCTTTATCTCCTCAACCTCGCTGTCGCTTATCTTGACGACGCCGGCGCCGAGCGCCGCCGCTTCGACGAGCGACTTTGCGCTGTATTCCATGACCTCGAGTCTGTCGAAAGCGTTAAGCAACGAAACTCCCGCGGCGATGAGGCAGTCGTTTTCGATTATCGCAACGGGATTTTTCATCGAAATTTCCTTGGCGAGAAGAGCGGGCTGCATGAACGTCGAGCCGAACGGAAATTTTTTCACCTCGCGCAGCGCGATATAGCTCTCGGGGATCAGCCGCGCGTCAAAGACGTTGTCCGTGACGGCGTAAGCCATGAGGTGCGGCGGGTGCGCGACGATGATCGTTTTTATCTCGGGATCGTTTTCGTACATTTTTTCGTGGAGTATGACGGAGCGCGACGGCATTTTGCCCGCCTCGCGCCGACCGTTCTTGATGCGGACGAGATCTTCGGGTTCAAGATACATCCTGTCCTTGCCGAACGGAGTTATGATGAACGACCCATCGGAAAGGCGGCAGGAGAAGGTGCCCTGCTCGCTGGTGAAGAGCTGATTGCCGTATGCGCGCTTGATCAGCTCGCACATATCGCGGCGCGCCGCGAGTTCCTCACCCGTATGTACGGGGTCGGTGAATTCTTCCATCACAGGCGACGTTTTAAGTCTGAACATCTCCATGTGGCGCGGCGTGATGCGGCGGAGCGTGCCGCCGATCGTCGCGGCGTTTATCTGCACGCGCGCGAGGTAGTCGAGCGTCTCGAAATTCATGAACGCCGAAAACAGATCGGACGCGCCGATGACGACGCCGTGGTTTTCGAGCATTACGGTGTTGGAGCCGTTTTCAAATTCGGCGGAAATATTTTCGCCGAGTTCCTTTGAACCGGGGAGCGCGTAGCCCGCGTATGTGACATTGCCGCACAGTATCTTGGCGTCCGGGATGATGTCCGTATCCGGGAGAATGCGAGCGATACTGAAAGCGACAAGCGCCGGCGGGTGCGCGTGAAGCACCGCCGATATGTCGGGACGCTTTTTATATATGCCGAGATGGAACGGGTATTCGACGCTCGGCTTGTGATGACCGACGAACGTTTCGTCGGGTTTTATCATCATTATATCCTCGCGGCGAAGCGAACCTTTGTCAACGCCGCTTGGACTTATCCACACGTTGCCGTCCGCGTCCTTTATCGAGAGATTGCCGCCGGTCGTTGTCGTCATTCCGTAATAGTAAAGACGGTTCATTATCTTAACTATCTGATCGGCGGGGTGGAGCATTTCGAAGTTCATGGGTGGTCCTTTCTGTTTTGTCATCAATATTCCGCGGCTCTGAATTCGAGGGAAATATTGTTTTCATAGATATTAACGAGCATTTCACGGCAGAAGTGACGCTCGTTACCCTCGTTTTGCGTGCCGTGCGCCGCCGCCATTTCATCCGTGTAATCTTTCAGCATCAGTACGGTGTGACCGCGGTGATCTTTGCCGTAATGGCAGACGGTAGGTACGATCTTCGGGTTTTTAACGATCACGCCGTCCGTCGTTTTGACAAATTCGAGCGTCAGCATTCCGCCGAGCATCGTGCCGCCGTATCGCATATTCGACACGAAATTGCCAAGCGAATACGCGCACAGCGCGCGATTGCCGTCCGCTTCTACCCATTCGACGCGCTCGATCACGTGCGGGTGCGAGCCGATTATAACGTCCGCGCCGTATTCGCAAAGCAGTCGCGCCGTCTGTATCTGATATTCCGTCGGTTCGTACGTTTCGTGAAACCTCGGAGTGTCGTATTCGACGCCCCAGTGCATCATCACAACGACGGCGTCGGCGATGTTTTTCGCTTCTTTGATATCCTCGGCGGCGCGCGACGCGTCGTACCGCGAGACGACGCTTGACAGTCCGTAATTTGTTGCGACGGTGTACGACAGAAACGCGATCTTGATCCCGTTTCGCTCGACCGTTTTGATTTTTCCGTCGCCGATCACGCATTCCGCGACGCTCGACAGATACGCGTCTGTGAAGATAAAGCCCTCGTCGCCCATGTCGAGCGAGTGGTTGTTCGCTATGTTTATCACATCAAATCCCGCGCCGATAAGCGCGTTTCCGACCTCGCACGGCGAACAGAATCGCGGATATCCCGAAAAATTCTTTTCGCCGAGCATCGTCTCCTGATTGACGAGCGCAATGTCGGCGCCGGATATCGCCTTCGCGACAGCGGCGTAAACGGGCGAAAAATCATATCCCGCGCCCGTTTCCGCGCCCATATAGACGCTTGTGTGTATAAGATTGTCGCCGACGGCGATAAGCGTTGCGCGGCGGGAGCTTTTCATCCCGGGCGAAAATGACAAAATCACCGAAACGAAAAGCAGTGCCGAAAAAAGTCGTTTCATAAGCGCTCCGTTCGCTCCCCTTGCGGAAAGCGTCGTTTTTGCGCTTATTTTGCCGCGTTATCTCCTCGATAATACGTCCTTTTCGTATTTTTTGACTTCGTCGATCCATTTTGCCGAGGCGATAACGCCCTCTCTCTCGCAGTATTCCTCCCAAACCGCGCCAAACGGCAGCGTTTTGAGTTCTTCGAGGAGCGCGAGTCTGTCTGTAAAGTCGAAGTTATATTCGTATTTGCGGAGCGTGTCGATCGGCTCAAGAGCGGCCGTGAGCAACGCCTTCTGCATATTGCGGATGCCTATCGACCAAGCGGCGATGCGGTTGATCGACGCGTCGAAGTAGTCGAGTCCGATGTGGACTTTTTCTTCGCCGCAGCGGAGTATCTCGGCGGCGATCGCTTTCAGCTCGTCGTCAAGGACGATGACATGGTCGGAGTCCCATCTTATAGGGCGCGAAACGTGGAGGAGTATCTCCTTACCGAACATGAGGCAAGACGAGATTTTGTCCGAAATGACCTCTGTCGGATGAAAATGTCCCGCATCGAGCGTGATGAGCATATCGTGCGTCAGAGCATATCCCATGACGAATTCATGCGATCCGACGGTGCAGCTCTCCGCGCCGATGCCGAACAGCTTGCTTTCGACGGCGTTGAGGTTCTTCGACGTGTCGGCTCCCGCCATGATCTTGTCAAGCGAGTCCGCAAAGCGAGCGCGCGCGGCGTAGCGGTCGACGGTGATGTCCTTGAATCCGTCGGGCACCCAATAGTTTGTCACGGCTTTGTTGCCGAGTTCCTTGCCGAAGTATTCGGCGATCTTTCTCGACGCTATGCAGTGAGCTATCCAGAAATCGCGGACGGCTTTGTCGGGGTGCGAAAGAGTAAATCCGTCGGACGAGAGTTTGTGCGAGAAGCACGTGGGATTGAAATCGAGCCCGATGTTTCTCTCCTTTGCGTAGTCTACCCAGCTCGTAAAATGCTTCGGCTCGATCTTGTCGCGCTCGACGGCTTTGCCGCCGTTGTCGAGATAGATCGCGTGAAGGTTCAGTCTCTTCGTGCCGGGAACGAGCGAAAACGTCTTGTCGATGTCGGCGCGGAGCTGTTCGATGTTGCGCGCGCAACCGGGGTAGTTGCCCGTCGTCTGAATGCCGCCGGTGAGTTTGCCGTCGGGATTTTCAAATCCATGAACGTCGTCGCCCTGCCAGCAGTGGACGGAAACCGGTATCTTCGCGATGCGCGCCATCGCCGCTTCCGTATCTACGCCGATCTCGGCGTATCTTTCTTTTGCAAGTTCGTATGCTTTGACATTGTTTGTACTCCTTGGTCTATGTAGATTATTTATTTTTGATTTTGTCCGTTTATTTCACGAGTTTATAAAATCTCTCGTATGCCGCATCCCACGCCGCCGTGTCGCGCGGCTCGTACGTGTCGATGTCGAAAGAGTTTCGTATGACCTCTCTTCCCTGCCAGATGTCCTTTATCTCGCCCGCGGCTATCGCCTGCGCGACGATGTTGCCGAGCGCCGTCGCCTCGATCGGTCCCGCGGAGACGGGACGACCGCACGCGTTTGCGGTGAACTGCATAAGCTGCTTTTCCTGTGTGCCGCCGCCGACAACATTGATCGACGGGATGCGCTCGCCGGAGAGATCGTCGATCATATCGACGGTGTATCTGTATTTGAGAGCGAGACTTTCGAGTATACAGCGCACGATCTCGCCTTTTGTATTGGGCGCTTTCTGTCCCGTTTCGCCGCAGTATTCGACTATGCGGCGCGGGAGGTTGCCGGGCGCCGAGAAGCGCGGCTCATCGGGATCAATGAAGCACTTGAACGGCTCGGACTTTGCCGCCATGTCGGAAAGCTCGGCGAATGAGAGTTTCTCGCCTTCGCGCTCCCACTGGCGCTTCGATTCCTGTTCGAGCCAGAGTCCCGTGATGTTTTTCGAGAATCTGATCGTCCCGTTCGCGCCTCCCTCGTTTGTGAAGTTGCATTCGCGTGTTCTGTCGCTGATGACGGGCTCTTTTGCTTCCGTACCCATGATCGACCACGTGCCCGAGCTTATCCAAATAAATTTATCGCTCGTCGCGGGAACCGCCATAACGGCGCTGCCCGTGTCGTGTGCGGCGACGGAAACGACGTCGGCGTTGATGTTTCCGACTTCTTCGATAACGTCGGGGCGAAGCGCGCCGACTTTTGTGCCGGGCATTACGATGTTCGAGAATATTTTTTTCGGGAATCCGAATTTATCGATAAGCTCCCACGACCAGTTGCGCGCCTTCGCGTCGAGCATCTGGCTTGTTGACGCGATGGTGTATTCCGTTTGTTTTACACCCGTTAAGAAATAATTGAGCAGATCGGGGACAAATAGCATATTTTCAGCCGCTGAAAGTATCTCGGGAGAATCCTTTTTCACCGCGAGGAGCTGGTAGAGCGTGTTGAAATCGACGACCTGTATTCCCGTTTTTTCATACACCCAATCGGGAGAAACGAGCGTCGCCGCGTATTCGGGCATCGCGTCGTTGCGCGCGTCGCGGTAGTGGACGGGGTTGCCGAGCAAATGACCGTTCTTGTCGATGAGTCCGAAGTCGACTCCCCATGTGTCAATGCCGATCGAAACGATGTCGCGGTCGTCGCCGAGCGTGCACTTGCGGATAGCGTTCTTGATCTCGTGATATATGCGGAGAATGTCCCATGTATACTGCCCCGCCGCCATTACCGGCTCGTTGGGGAAACGGCGGTTTTCCGCGAGGGTGATCTTCTTTCCGTCAAAAGTGCCGACGATACCGCGTCCGCTCGACGCGCCGAGGTCGATGGCAAGGTATTTTGTTGTTTTCATTATGTTCCTCCGATGTGAGTTTATTTCAATTCCGCTATACTTACGCCCGTGTCGCCCTCGCCGAGGCCGCCGAGACGCAGGGATTTTATGCGAACGTCGTGGCGCAGATATTCCGTTATCGCTTTTCTCAGCGCGCCCGTCCCTTTGCCGTGGATGATACGTATTTCATTCAGGCCTGCCATTTTCGCCTCGTCGACGAATTTGTCGAGCATGAAACACGCGTCGTCGCCGTACTGCCCGCGCAGGTCTATCTCGTTTGACATCGCGCGTATCTCCTTCTCGCCCGACGACGGGCGCGGCTTTTTCGGCTTTTCGCGCACCGTAACTGTTTCGCCGTCGATGAGCATGAGCGCGTCGGGTCTGACCTTCATCGTCATATTGCCCGCGACGACGGTGACGGTCTTCCCGTCTGTCGCCGTGACTTTGCCCTTTTGATTTATCGATATCACGACGACATCGTCTCCGACGCGAAGCTCGCGCGGCAGAACATACCCCTCGATGTGATGGTCTTCGACCGGGTCGAGCTTGTCTCCGTTTTCCCTCAGATGTATTTTGATCGCGCGGCGCGCCTCTGCCATAGCGTCGGACAGGCGCTCGCTCTCGCGCTCTTTTTTGACCTTTTCCATTTCGGCGAAGATGAAATCGCTCGAAATCTTCGCGCCCTCGACCATTCGTACCGCCGTCGCGCGCGCTTTTTGGAGTTCCTTTTCGGCTTCGTCCTCTTTCTTTGCAATAAGCGCGTCGGCTTTTGCTTTCTTTTCCTTTGCCTCGCGCAAAAGCGTCTCGGCTTCCTCGCGTTTTTTCTCCATATCAAATCGCTCGCGCTCAAGCTGCTCGATGACGTTTTCAAACCGGCGGTTTTCGCCCGAAACGTACGAATTTGCGCGCTCGATTATCTTTTCGTCGAGTCCGAGCTTGCGCGAGATCGCAAAAGCGTTCGACTTGCCGGGCGCACCGACGATGAGTTTATACGTCGGGCGGAGCGTTTCAACGTCGAACTCGCATGACGCGTTCGTCACGCCCTCGGTGTCGATCGCAAAGCTTTTAAGCTCGGCGTAGTGAGTCGTCGCCGCGACGAGCGCGCCTTTCTCGCGCACCGCTTCAAGCACGGAAACGGCGAGCGCCGCGCCCTCGACGGGGTCGGTGCCCGCGCCGAGCTCGTCGAACAGCACAAGCGCGCGTTCGCTTGCTCTTTCCGTGATGTCGACGATATTCACCATGTGAGATGAAAACGTGGAGAGCGATTGCTCAATGCTCTGCTCGTCGCCGATGTCTGCGAGTATATCGTCAAAAACGCAGATCCGGCTTCCGCTCTGCGCGGGGATGAACAGCCCGGACTGCGCCATCAGCGCGAAAAGTCCGAGTGTTTTGAGCGTCACCGTTTTGCCGCCCGTGTTCGGGCCGGTGATGATGAGCGTGTCGTATTCTTTGCCGAGGGAGAGCGAGATCGGAACGACCTTCATCGGATCAAGGAGCGGGTGGCGCGCCTTGATAAGCTCCATTTCGCGCCCCGCGGATATCTCGGGTAGAACACCGTCATAATTTAATGCAAGGCGCGCTTTTCCGAATTCGAACGCCAGCAGAGTGATGTTTCTGAAATTCAGGATGATATCGTGCGCGTGCGACGCGATGTCGGCAGACAGCTCGGAGAGGATGCGCTCGCACTCGTCGCGGTCCGCCTTTTCGAGCAGGCGAAGCTCGTTGTTGCCCTCGACGACCGTCAGCGGCTCGATGAACAGCGTAGCGCCAGACGACGACGTGTCGTGGACGAGACCGCGCACTTCGTTTTTGTATTCCGCTTTGACGGGAACGACGTAGCGTCCGTCACGCATCGTGACTATCTGCTCCTGAAGATATTTCGCGCTGCCGCCCGATATCAGCTTTTGGAGCGAGTCGCGTATCTTCGCGTTGGTGCGGAGTATCTTTTTTCTGATGTCGTAGAGTGTGTCCGACGCCATGTCGGAGAGGCGCTCCTCATTCTCGACGCACTTTTCGATCTTCTTTTCAAGCGCGGGAAACGAGGTCAGGCGCGAAAAATATTCCGTAAGTGCCGTTTCCTCGTCCGTCGTTCCGTATTCGCGCAGAGCGCGCGCCGAGCGGATGACGTTGGCGACGGACAATATCTCCGCGCACGTCAGCACCGCGCCCTTGTCGGCGCGATCGACCGCGTCGGTAACGTCGCGCACGCCGTAAAACGGCGGCGTGCCTTTTTTGACTTCAAGGGCGAGCGCCGCGTCTGTTTCCGCGAGTATGCGGCGCACGGTGTTTATACCGCGCGACGGGGAGAGCGCGAGCGCGAGCTCTTTCGAGCTTTCCGTCGGGCAGAAGTTCGCAAGGCGGGCGCGTATTTTGTCAAATTCAAGCGTTTTTATCGCTTTGTCGATGCTTTTTTTGTCTTTTTCCATTTGTCAGATGTCGATCTTTTCGATCTCGGGAATGTCCGTTTGCCGTTTCGGGTCGCGTTTCAAAATATCGTATTTGAATCTTATGCACTTGCCGTCCGCTTTGACGGGTCCGCGCTTTGAGCACATCACGATCTCGTTTCCGTCGGCGTCGTTCGGCGCCTCGGTCGCATATTCGCAAAGGGCGCATGCGCGCACTGTTTCTTTGTCTTTTTTCACGGCGACCTCCGTTAATATTATTTCTTGTGTTTATTATATATCATTTACGCGCATTTTTCCATATATTTTTGAATTTTTTTATTTATTTTCTCGCTTTTGGCGCTTTGTGCCAAACAAAGACGCAAAATATCGTGCAAAACGCAACAATCAGCGAAAAGACACAGGCAAACTCCACCGTGTTTTTCGCCTCCGTCGCGCGCGAGCCGAAAAGCTCGAAAAATACAGGTGTAGCGCGGAAAAACTCGGTCATGAGAAACAGCGTTCCCGTCGCGGCGGACATTATCAGCTTCCCGCCGAGATACTTTTTCATCGCCGCACCGCGAGACGCATGGTGGCACTGCATGAAAACGGATATCCCCGAAAAGCCGACGGCGTATCCGGCGAGACAGCGCCCCGCGTCTCCGAGGCGCGAGAGGGCGGCGAGCCCGCCCGATATTTCAAGCGCGCCGCGAAGCACTCCGTCTAATATCCCGGGCAGACGAAGCCCTTCCGAAAGTGCGTCCGATACAACGGTGAAAAACACGATGAACGCCGTTATCCCGAGCATCGTTGCACCCGCGTCGGCGACGGCGCGAGCCGCCGTCGCCGGAGTTGTTTTTTCCGTTTTAGACATGACTGGCGGCGACGGTGCGCGGCGCTTCCGCGTTGCGAAGATCAGAACGAGCGACGAAACGGTCTGACATAAGAAAAGGCGCACGCCGAGCGACGTGTCGTGAAACATCCCCGTTCCGACGGCGCCGATGAGAAACGCGGCGGACGCGCCCGAGCAGAACGGCATCAGCGATTCGCCCTCGCTTTCGTCGATCGCGCCGAGGCGGCTCATTTCCGAGTACGTCACCGCCGCCGTCGGAAATCCGGAGAGCAGCCCCGCCGCCATCATCGTAAGTCCTCCCGCGCCGACTCCGAAAAGGCGCTTTGCGCCTTTCATTTTTGAAAAAAGCACGGCGAGCGCGGGCGACAATATCCCGATCGCCGCGACAAAAGCAAAGAGCGACGGCACGACGGCGCGCGCGGAAAGCTCCATCGCCGATATAACTGACTTCGCCGTCCGTGCGGGGCGGACGATCGCCGTGACGGCGATATACGCCGCGGCAATTATCAGTATCGCGTCAGCGATGTGTTTTTTCGGTCTTATTTTCATCTTTTCCCTCATAGAATTATAAAAACGGCGTTTTGAAATAAATATGCGCCGACGCGACAAAACTTTCGGAGGAAAAATGAAAGATAAAAAACATGTGCTTATCCGGCAGGAGCTGTGCGTGGAAATATCGAACGGGCGAGATGTGCTGATCTCGGGGTGCGGCGGGATAATCGGCTTTTCCGATACAGAGATCGGCGTGTCGTCCGCCTCCCGTCCCGTGTGGGTGAGGGGCGAAAAGCTCGCGCTGTCTTGGGCGGGAGAGGGGCGGCTGATGATAAAGGGCGAGATATCGTCCGTTGAGTTCGGGAGGGGAAAATGAGGGTTTTCGACTATTTGCGACCGCTGTGCGCCGTCTCCGTTCCGAAGGAAAGCGCACGCGCTGTCCTGTCGATGATGATAAAGGAAAATATCCCATTCGGAAAGGTATCGCAGGGCGGAGAGGGATACATTTTTTCGGCGCGGCAAAAAGACGTTTCTCGTATCGAAAGCGCCGCCGAGCGCGCCGGCGCAAAAGTGAAGATCACGCCGACGGGAGCTTTTGCTTTTATAAAAAAGCACAGGCGGCGGCTCGGTCTTTTGGTCGGAGCGGTCATCTTCGCGGCGGCGCTTTTCTCCTCGTCACGATTTGTGTGGGACATTGAGATCAGCGGCAACGAGCGCGTGCCGACGGACGCTATCGAAGCGGCGCTTGAAGAACACGGGCTATTTCTCGGTGCGGTACGATCGTCGCTCGACGCGGGCGATATCTGTCGCAAAATTACCGTCGGGCAAAACGGGATATCGTGGATGTCTATAGATATGCGCGGCGCCGTCGTGCACGTCGAGGTGAGGGAGACGGCGGAGGCGGAGATCGAGGCGCTCGCCGCGCCGTCAAATCTTGTCGCCGCGTGCGACGGACAGATCGTTTCCGTCACGGCTTATGGCGGAAAGAGCGAGGTGCACGCGGGGCAGATTGTCAGAAAAGGCGACGTGCTCGTCAGCGGCGTTATAGATTCCGAGGCGCTCGGCTACCGCCTCGTTCGCGCGCGCGGCGAGGTGATAGCAAACGTGACGAAGCGCTTTTCCGCGTCCACGCCGCTCGAAACGGTCGAAAAAGTGACGACGGGGAACGTTAAAACGGCGAGAAAAGTAAAATTTTTTTCAAAAACGGCAGAACTTTTCAAAAAAACCAACATTTCTTTTGAAAAATATGATACAATAGAGAAAACGGAGCGCCTTTCGCTCTTCGGCGTGCGGCTGCCTGTGTTCGTCACAACGGTGACTTACGCGGAGTTTATCGAACGACCGCTGACACTGACCGAGGACGAGGCACGGGAGATCGCGTTCGCCGAAGCCGAAAAAGAGATGCTTGACGGCACCGAGGGCGACAAGATAATATCCGTTTTAAGCGACGTCGCGTTTGACGGCGGGATCTGCACCGTCACTCTGCTTGTCGAATGCGAGACCGACATCGCGACAGAACAAATCATCAAGACGGAGAAATAAAAATGTTTGAAAAAATAATCTACACCGATTCAAGCGAGCAAACGGCGGAAATATTCGGGAATTTCGACTCGAATGTCGCCGTGATCGAGCGCGCTTTCGGAGTCGAGATAGTTAACCGTGACACAGAGCGCGCGCTCGGCGACGCGATCGTGATAAAAGGAGAAAGCAGCGACGCCGTGCTGAAAGCGTACTCCGCCATCGAATACCTCAAAAACATGGTGATGATGGGCAGCGAGCTCACCGAGCAGAGCGTCGGCTACGTCGTCGGCACGATACAGAGCGGCGAGGAGCTTGAAAACTTCGGCGACGACTGTATTTGCGTTACGACGAAAGGCAAACCGATCAAGGCGAAAACCGTCGGACAGAAGAAATACGTAGAGTTGATAAAGAAAAACACCGTCGTGCTCGGGCTCGGACCCGCGGGAACGGGCAAGACGTTCCTTGCCGTTGCCGCCGCGTCGACGGCGCTGAGAAACAAAGAAGTTTCGCGCATAATTCTGACGCGCCCCGCCGTCGAGGCGGGCGAAAAGCTCGGCTTTCTGCCGGGCGATCTGCAAACGAAGATCGACCCGTATCTGCGTCCGCTTCACGACGCGCTGTTTGAAATGCTCGGCGCGGAAACGTACGCGCGCCACGTCGAGCGCGGCACGATAGAAATCGCGCCGCTCGCCTATATGCGCGGGCGCACGCTCGACGACAGCTTCATCATTCTCGACGAGGCGCAGAACACGACGCCCGAGCAGATGAAAATGTTTTTGACGCGCCTCGGCTCTGGCTCGAAAGCCGTCGTCACGGGCGACCTGACTCAGACCGACCTGCCGTTCGGCAAGCGGAGCGGACTCGTCGAGGCGGCGAAAATACTCGACGGAATCGACGACATCGCCATTCACCGCTTTACCGAGCGCGACGTGGTGCGCCACAAGCTCGTGCAGAAGATCATCCTCGCATACGAAAAATACGAACGCGAAAACGCGACGAAAGTCGCAAAATTCAAGATAAACAAGGATATAAAATGAAACTGAAAGTCTATTTTTCAAACGCACAAAAAGCGGTGAAGATCACCCCGGAAATCAAAAATCTGCTCCGCAAAGCGATCAAAACCGCGCTCGGATATGAAAAATTCCCAAGCGACGCCGAGGTGTCCGTAAGTTTTGTCACAAACGACGAGATACACGAGCTCAACCGCGCCTATCGCGGCGTCGACCGCCCGACAGACGTGCTCTCCTTCCCGATGCTCGACGGCGACGCTGACGAGGGAGATATCGACATCGACTCGGATTCTGTCGTGCTCGGCGACATCATAATTTCGGCGGAAAAAGCCGTGGAGCAGGCGGCGCGATACGGCCATTCGGTCGAGCGAGAGCTTGCGTTCCTCGCCGTGCACTCGACGCTCCATCTGCTCGGCTACGATCACGAGCGCTCCGAGGAGGAAGAAAAGGATATGTTTGAAAAACAGGAGAAAATACTCATCGCGGCGGGCATCCCGCGCGCATAAAGGAGAATGACATGAAAAAAACGCTCTTCGCGGCGCTGATCGGCCGTCCGAACGTCGGCAAATCGACGCTGATGAATTATATGCTCGGCAGGAAAGTGTCGATCGTATCGAACAAGCCGCAGACGACGCGCACGCGCATCACGGGAATAATGTCGCGCGGTGAAACGCAATACGTGTTCCTCGACACGCCCGGTATCCACAAGCCGCAGACGAAGCTCGGCACGTTCATGGTAAAGGCGGCGAGCTCTGCCGTCGGCGACGTCGACGTCGTGCTTTGGCTCGTCGAGGCGGGAGACAGGGTAGGCGATGTCGAGCAGTCGCTCATCCGCCGCTTCAAGACGGACAAGCTGCCGGTGATCCTTTTAATAAACAAGATAGACGAGTCAAACGCCGAAACGATCGGCGACACGATCGCGCGCTTTTCCGCGGAACTTGACTTTGACGCGGTCATTCCGATATGCGCGAAGAACGGCAAGAACGTCGAAGAAATATACAGTGAGATCGACAAATTCGCGTGCGAGGGCGAGTGGATATTTCCCGACGACATGTTCACAGACCAACCGGAGCGCGTAATCGCGTCGGAAATAATCCGCGAAAAATTGCTACAAACGCTTGACAAGGAAGTTCCGCACGGGACGGCCGTCGTCATCGAGGAGTTCTCCGAGAGCGATACAATGATAAAAATCCGCGCCGAGATATTCTGCGAAAAAGAGTCTCACAAGCCGATCATCATCGGCAAGGGCGGGCGCGAGCTGAAGCTCGTCGGCACTCGGGCAAGAGAGGACATGGAGCGCTTTTTCGGCGTTAAAGTCTTCCTCGATCTATGGGTGAAAGTTAAGGAAAACTGGCGTGAATCGGACGCTTCCATTGCGAATTTCGGCTTCCGCCGCGACGACGGCGACGGGCTATGATAACGACTGTAAAAGGGCTGGTGCTGAGCGAAACGCCCGTCGGCGATTACGACAAATACATGACTGTGCTGACCGAAAACGGCAAGATATCCGTCTACGGAAACGGCGTGAAACGGCTGAAAAATCCGAATTTCGTGGCGACGCAGCTTTACGCATACTCGGAGCTGACGCTTTCCGAGCGCGGCGGGAAATTCTACGTGCGAGAATCTGCGCTCATTGAAAGTTTCTACGGAATGAGGAGCAGTATCGAGGGGATCGCGCTCGCCGGGTATATCGCCGAGGTCGCTGCCGACATCGCGCTTGAGGGCGAAGGTTCGCCGCAGCTTATGCGGCTCGTGCTGAACTGTTTTTATCTCATTTCCGAAAAGAAAAAGCCGCTTCCACAGATAAAAGCGGTGTTTGAGCTTCGCGCCGCTGCCGACGCCGGTTTTGCGCCCGATCTCGTCGCGTGCGGCGGCTGCGGCAAGCATAGTCTCAACGTTTACTACTTCGACGCGGAGGGCGGATATTTTCTATGCGAGGACTGCTTTTCAAAGTCGCACGAGGAATTTGAAACGGCGCTCCGCCGCCAAAATGAGGCGGAGGGGATATACGCGGGGACGCGGCTGATACTGATCCTCTCGCCCGACGTTTACGTCGCTATGCGGTACGTCGTTTATTCAAAGCCCGAGCGGATATTCGCGTTCGAGCTGCGCGACGGCGCACTCGAACAGTTTTCGTCTGTGTGCGAGAAATATCTGATATGCCACATGGAAAAAAACTATCGCACGCTGGAATTTCTGAAAGGTTTGTTATAATGCTTCTCCGTCTGAAGAAGTCCGTCAAAAAAGCACGCCGCGGCGTGCTTTTTTCATTTTCTCATATTTCCAGAATTATCGACTCATACGCGCGGAGCGGGATCGGAAGGCGATACGGGCGACCGTCGCAAAGCGACTCCCACGCCTTGAAATATCCGCGATCTTCGGGGTACGTCGTATAGATGACCTTATAATCTCCGCCGCGCGGCACTCCAAGCGAATAATCGGGGTAGTCGACGGGAGTGAAATTGCAGATAAATATCAGCGCGCCGCCGTAGTCGTTCTCATTCTTGCGGATATAGCTGATGATGCTCCTGTCGCCGTCGTTGCGGTTTATCCACTCAAAGCACCGACTGTCACCCTCACGGTACAGCACGGGATACGTCTTGTATATCTCGCCGAGGCGGCGGACGCAGTCCATCACGGCACGGTGCGACGGGTCGGAGGCGTATTCCCATTGAATTATCTTGTTTTCGTCCCATTCGTCCGTCTGCGCAAAGTCCTGCCCCATGAAGAGCAGTTTTTTGCCCGGATGCCCCGTCATGTGCGTGTACAACGTTTTCAGACAGCCGAATTTATCGGGCATCGAGCCGGGGCTTTTATAGAGCATCGGCTTTTTCAGGTGCACGACCTCGTCGTGCGAGAGCACGAGCATAAATTTTTCCGTGTATGCGTAATCGACGGTGTGGACAAGCTGTTCGTGGTGATATTTTCTGAAAACGGGGTCTTCTTTTATGTATTTCAGCGTGTCGTTCATCCATCCGAGCGACCACTTGAACTCAAATCCCAGCCCGCCCTCATCGACGGGCTTTGTCACGCCGAGGAATATCGACGAGTCCTCGGCGACGACAAATGCGCCCGTTTGCTCTTTCAGCGTCTTGTTCAGCTTTTTAAAAAATGCGATGCTTTCATAGTTTAAGTCGCCGCCGTCGGCATTGCGTCTCCACTCGCGCCTGCCGAAGCTGTTGAAAAGCATAGCGGCGACAGCGTCGACGCGGAGCGCGTCGACATGATATTTTTCGACCCAAAAAAGCGCACTGTCGATCAGAAATGACGACACTTCGTTCTTGCCGAGGTCGAACGCCTTAGTGCCCCATTCGGGATACTCGGCGCGGAGCGGGTCGGCGTACTCGAATTGCGGCGTTCCGTCAAATTCCGCGAGTCCGAACGAGTCGCAGCAGAAATGCGCCGGCACGAAATCGAGAATGACTCCGATGCCGTTTTGGTGCAAGATATCGACGAATTTCGCAAAGCCCGACGGGTGGCCGTATCTGCTCGTCGGCGAATAGTAACCGGTGACCTGATATCCCCACGAGCCGTCGAAAGGATATTCGCATATCCCGATCAGCTCGACATGGGTGTAATTCATGTATTTTACGTACTCGGAAAGTTCTTTTGCGAGCTGCTCGTAGTCGAGGAATCCGTCGCTACTCAGCCGATAGTCTTTTTTCCACGAGCCGAGGTGCACTTCGTAAATATTGATCGGCACATCGGACGGGTTCTGCGGACGGCGCGAGATAAAGTCGCCGTCATGCCACTCGAAATGATCGGTGTCGACGACGACCGACGCGTTCGACGGGCGGATCTCCGTTCCGAAAGCGAACGGATCGGATTTGTATCTGCCGACGCCGTCGGCGCCCTCGACGAAATAGCGGTACGTGTCGCCCTCTTTCATACCGGGGATGAAGCACTCCCATATTCCGTCGACAGACGTCATTTTGTCGACGTGGCTGCTCCAGCCGTTCTTGTCCCAGAGCACGCTGACGGAACGCGCGTGCGGCGCCCAAAGCACGAAGTGAACGCCCGCTTCTCCGCCTTCAACGGCAAGATGAGCGCCCATTTTTTCATATAACTTCGTGTGACAGCCGCCCCAGAACAACTCCGTGTCGTATCTTGTAAAATGACGGTCCATATAAATCCTCCGTTATTTTGTTTTGCGGGCGATCTTCTCTTTCAGTTTTTCGCCTTTGAGTTTTGTCTGTTCAAAGTATTTTTTCAGATGTTCAGACATTGGCGTTTCGGACAAAAATGCAAAAAGATAGTGTATTTTTTCCTTGTTTTGCTCCGACGCTTTGCGGATGAACCCCTTGAATTCCTCGTACGCAACGATGGCTCTGTGCTCTTTTGCAAACGTCTTGATCTTTGTCAGTATCCTAAACGAATACACCGCGTCGACAACAAAAACTCCGTATAAAACTCCGACGGCAAAGATAAATCCGATTTTGACCGAGGCGTTTCCGACAGCGATCTTGATGGGGCTGTGAAGTAAAAACACGTACGCCGTGCCGAGAGCGCCCCACGCGAGATAGAATTTCGGGCAGACGAGCCCCATTATGTTGCCCCATACCTTCGAATAGTCCCACAAACGCACCTTTGTCACCTTGAGCGAAACAAAGCCGACGACAAATTCAAGCGCCGTCAGCACCGTGCCCATCTCAAAAAATCGAATAACGACCAAAAGAACGGTGCTTTGAGTATTTATCGGTATGTCTGCGAGGATATAGAGCAGGCAAAGCCCCATTCCGTAAAGCGGAACATACGGACCTGTGAGAAATCCCGGGTTTATCCACTTGTGTTCGGGGTTTTGCGACGAGAAGAATTTTCGGAAGAAAAGCTCAAGTATCCATCCGAAAACACTTCCCCCGAAGAACAAGATCGAAAATGTCATAAAAACATCCATCTTATCCGAGCTCCAGCATCCTGTCTATCGGGCGGCGCGCCGCCGCGATCGTTTCCTCGTCAAGGACGATCTCCTCTCCCGCTTCGCCCATTATGCAGCCGAGCACGTCGGGGAGCGTCGTCAGCTTCATATTGTGACATACGCAGTCTTTCGACAGCGGGTAGAAGCGCTTGTCGGCGCAGTCGTACGAAAGGTGCGTCACTATGCTGTTTTCGGTGCCGATGATAAACTCTCGCGCGGCGCTCCCTTTTGCGTATTCCATAATGCCCGACGTCGAGCCGATGTAGTCGGCGTGGCGGCAGACTTCGGGAGAGCATTCGGGGTGAACGAGAAGCAGCGCGTCCGGATGCGCGGCTTTCGCGCGTGTGACGTCGCGCTCCGTCATTCTCGCGTGAGTCGGACATCCGCCGTGAACGAGAAGTATCTCCTTTTCGGGCACTTTTTCTTTAATATACGCGCCGAGATTCTGATCGGGGATGAAGATGATCTTGTCGCTTTCCATGTTTTTCACGATCCTCACTGCCGACGACGACGTGACGCACACGTCGCACACCGTTTTCAGCTGTGCCGTCGTGTTTATGTATGCGACGACTGCATGGTCGGGATGAAGTTCCTTCAGCCCTGTGATCAGATCGACGTCCATCTGCTCCGCCATCGGACAGCCCGCGTCGGGGTTCGAGAGAATGACGCGCTTTTCGGGCGACAGAATCTTCGCGGTTTCCGCCATGAAGCGCACGCCGCACATCAGAATATTCTTCTCCGGTACCGTCGTCGCCTTTTTGCTGAGCGCAAAGCTGTCGCCGACAAAATCCGCGATCTCTGTTATCTCGCGCGCCTGATAAGAATGCGCGAGAATGTAAAAGTCTTTTTCTTTCTTCTGTCGGAGTATTTCCGCTTGAAGTTCGTGAATTTTCATTTTCCCTCCGTCTGTTTTTGCTTGTCCGGCGTTATGAATTCCGTGTTTTCAAGCTGCGCCGCGAAATTTTTGCGGAACGCCGCGCGGAATTTTTCACGCAGCTCTTTCTGCTCCGATTTTTCCGCGTCGGTGAGTCCCACCGTCTTTTCTTTTCGCGCAAGCTCGTTTATCCTGTCGGTAAGAGCGCTCATTTCATTCCTCGATCGAGACTGATTTTATTTTCTGTTCGGCGCGCGGACGGTCGCTGTAGTCCGTCGGAGTTTTCGCAATATCGTCGAGGGTGTCGAAGCCGTCCGTCATTTTGCCGAAAGCGGCGTACTGCCCGTCGAGGTGCGGCGCGTCTTTGTGCATGATGAAGAACTGCGAGCCCGCCGAGTCGGGACGCGCGGAGCGCGCCATCGAAATGACGCCGCGAGTGTGTTTTAACGTGTTTTTTACGCCGTTCGACGCAAACTCGCCCTTGATCGTCCAGCCCGGACCGCCCATTCCCGTTCCCGTGGGATCGCCGCCTTGAATCATAAAGTTTTCGATCACGCGGTGGAATATAAGTCCGTTATAAAATCCGCTTTTTGCGAGTTTAACAAAGTTCGCAACGGTGATCGGCGCTATATCGGGATAAAGTTCAAGCGTCATTTTTCCGCCGTTTTCCATTTCTATTATTACTTTCATTTTGTTTTCTCCTTAATATCGTTATTTTTAATTCATAATAGATTTTATCACAGAGGCGGCAAACTTTCAAGTGTTATTTTTCTTTTCTCCGCTTTTCATCATGGCATAAACGAACAGGCACGACGAAAAGGCGAGAAGCGTGAAATTTTCGCCGCCGTAAAAAAATATGTATATTCCGCAAAGCCAGATGAGAGAAATGAACGCCGCGCTCGTGATATCGAGCGCTCTTTTTGCTGCGTCGCGCCCGAAAACAAGCGACGTCAAAGCATAGAAAACCGTGCCGCCGTCGAGCGTTCTGATCGGGAGCACGTTCAGTGCGCCGAACGTCAGAGAGAACAAAAAGAGGTCGTCCGTACCCGCGCCGACGGGAAAAACGCCGGCCTTTATCACGGCGCAGATCAGAAAATTCATGACGGGTCCCGCCGAAGCAACGGCGATCTCCTCGACGTAAGATCGCGGCGCGGCGAGCCCGACGGAAACGCCGAACGGCGCGAGCGTGACGCTTCTGATTTTCAGCTTAAACATAGCCGCCGCGGCAATGTGAGACAGCTCGTGAGCAAGCGTTGAGATAAGGAAAGTCGCGCTTTTCGGCGCGGGCATCAGAACAATGAACAGCAGTCCCGCCGCGGCGAGCGGATGGACGGAAAAAGCGATCTTTCTCACGGCGCGCCCGCCTTTCGTTTTGACAGCACGCCCCGTATCACCGCGGCGGCGACGGGAGCGACTATCATCCCGAAAAATCCGAAAAAGCGCAGTCCGACGTACATCGCCATAAGCGATACGGCGGGGTGAAGCCCGATCCCGCCGCCGACGATCTTCGGCTCGGCGAATTGGCGGACTATCGAGATCGCAACGTACATCACGCCGAGGAGCGCCGCCGTTCTGATATCGCCGAGGATGAGCCGAGCGAGAATCCACGGCACGAACACCGTCCCCGTTCCGAACACGGGAAGAAAATCGACAAACGCGATAACGAGAGAGAGCAAAAATGCGTTTTTGAATCCGATCAGCGCAAGACCGAGATATACCTCACCGAACGTGAGCAAAAACAGCAGCAGATACGCGCGGACGTATTTCGTCATTACGACGCCGCACTCGCGCTTGACGTCAGAAACAAACTCGGACGCGCGGCGCGGGAGAGCTTTCAGAACGAAATCGGCGACGTTTCGGTACTCCGCGCAAAAATAAACGCTCGATATTATCAGCGCCGCCGCAAAGATGAACATGTGCGGCATCGCGCCCGCCGTGCCGGCGGCAAAAGACGTAACTTTCGACGCGACGGCGTTTATCGCCGACTTTGCCGCGTCAAAGACGATCGACGACATGTCGGCGCTCGGTGTGACGCCGATCTTTTCAAGCAGTCCGCTCGCCCGCGATATGATCTCGTCAAGTTTTTCTTTGAGTCCGTCACCGTCGCGTGCAAGATCGGCGACAAAATCGCCCGCCTGATGAATAACGGCGCGCAAAGAAGCAAAAATAAGGACTGACAGCGCAGCGAGGAACGCGACGACGATCACCGCGGCGGCGAGTTTTTTCGGTATTTTCAGCTTTTTGTTCGCAAAAACGACGGGGCGCTGAAGCACGGCGGCGACAGCCCACGCAAGTATAAACGGAAGGAGCGCGCCGAGCGCGTATCTGAAAAACAGATATGCGATCACGCCGCCCGCCGCCGCGTAAGCGATGACGCACAGTATTCTTTTATACATTTCTTTCGGTAAAAACTCCACGGTTTCCTCCATAAAATCATCTCTCAAAAAATCGTGCGCCATGATATTTTATATTATTGACAATATTGACAAAATTCAAACTTTGTGATATACTATCCGCAGATGCCGTTCTTTGAACGGTCATGCGGCGTTGCAGTCGGCAAAGCCGAAAAAAAGAAAATACGCTATATTATATGCCGAAAGGCATTCCAAAAAGAAAGATATAAAACAATTTTTTGTTTTCAAAGGAGTTTCAAATGAAAAGATTTATCGCTTTGCTCATCGCGCTTTCGTGCGTCGTTATTTGCTTTGTATCGTGCGGCCCGGAGGATGAACCGAACACCGATCCCGTCGGCGTCGCTCTGAAAACCGAAAACGTTCCGTTTTCATTCTATCTTGTCGCGGGTGCTGACGGAAAAACCGCCGTTGAAGCGACGGTCTTCATGTGGAACGAAGTAACGAGCACGATCACGGTTCCCGAAACGGTAGAGTACAACGGTCACACGTACCCCGTAACGAGAGTCGGTCTCGGACAGGGCATCTCCGCGGAGCCGAGCGAAGTAACGAGAGTCGTCATTTCAAAGAACGTCAAGGTCATTTCAAAGAGCGCGTTCACGCTTTGCGACAACCTCACGTCAGTTTCGCTCGCAGAGGGCGTTGAAACGATCGAGGGCAGCGCGTTCTCGATGTCCGGTCTTGAAACGGTCATTCTTCCCTCGACGATAAAGACAGTCGAAAAATCCGCATTCTTCGGATGCCGCGATCTCAAGGCAGTGGCTATAAATTCCGGGATCGAAACGATTGAGGACGGCGCGTTCTCCCTCTGTCCCTCGCTTTCCGAAATTCAGATACCGAGAAAGCTCGAGGGCAGAATGAACGACATATTCGCTCATTGCGAAACGGTCATCAACAAATCGTGCAGTATCATTTATACGGAATGAGATAATAAAGCAAATCCCCTCGGCGTGTCGCCGAGGGGATTTTTTTATTTGTGTTTTTGCTCTTTTTCGCGGAATATCATAGGCGAAATACAGGTCGATCGACGCGATGCGTCCGCTCATCCGAACGCGATGTCGAGCAGCATCATCAGCGCAAAGCCGAGCGCCGCGCCGATGGTACCTGCGGCGTTGCCGCTCTCTTTTGCGGACGGAACGAGCTCGTCGATGACGACGTATATCATAGCACCCGCCGCGAAAGACAGAATGTACGGCAGAACGGGCGTTATCACCGCCGTCAGCGCCATTGTGATCAGCGCCGCTATCGGCTCGACGGCGCCCGACGCGACGCCGTAAATAAATGCGCGGCTTTTTTTCATTCCCTCCGCACCGAGCGGCACGGAGATTATCGCGCCCTCGGGAAAATTCTGCACAGCTATGCCGACGGCGAGGGCAATCGCCTCAAACATAGACACCCCGCCCGCGAGCGCCCCCGCGAACACCACTCCGACCGCCATCCCTTCGGGGATATTGTGAAGCGTCACCGCCCAAAAGAGCATCTTTTCGCGCCCGCGTACCGCCTCTTCCGGCTTCTTTCGCTTTGACGATCGCGCGGTCATTATCTTGTCGACCGCGGGCAAAATCAAAATACCCGCCAGAAAACCGACGGTCGCGGGCAGCCATGGGTGACCTCCCGCGTTTTCCGTCATTTCAATGGCGGGTATGAGCAGCGACCAAACAGACGCGGCGATCATTACTCCCGCGGCAAAACCGAGCATCGCGCTTTTCCATGAAACGCTCATTTTCCGCATTATAACGAATACCGCCGCCGCGCCGAAAGTTGTGCCGAGAAAAGGCAGGATTATGCCCGCGGCTGTTAAAAACATATCGGTCATTTTATTTGTTCCTCGATTGATTTTTGCTTGAGGGGCAAATAAACGCCGCTGTCGGTAACGTGTAAGCGGGCACTCGCCCCTTTATAGTTTATTACCGAATTTTGCCGCGTGTTCCTTTATTTTTTCAAACGTTTCGTCGCTGATGTCGTGCTCTATCTTGCACGCGTCGGACACCGCCGTTTCACGATCGACGCCGAGCCGCTCGAAAAAGTCGGCAAGCACCGTGTGGCGCTCGTATATCTTTTCCGCGATGCGCTGTCCCTCCTCGGTGAGCGAAATGTCGCCCGCTTTGTCAACTGTGACAAAACCGTTGTTTTTGAGTATCCCGAGAGCGCGTGAAACGCTCGGGCGCGAAAAACCCATGTAATTTGCGACGTCGATCGCGCGCACAACGCCGATTTTCTTTTTAAGAATAAGGATGTCTTCGAGATACATTTCTCCCGATTCGAGAATTACCGCCATAGTTACCTCCCGATTTTTTATTTATGCGTTTTTGATGACCGATTTCGTTATTTTGCCGTTTTCCCACGCGAAATTCACGACCTTGCCGCCGCGAAGGCGCAGGCCGCGCACCTCGCCCATGTCCCATTCGTTCGGGCAGGCGGGGAGAAGAGTTATCTTTCCGTTCCCGTCGTCGCGGCATAGCATTTCGCAAACGGCGGCGACGGCGCCGAAGTTGCCGTCGATCTGGAAAGGCGGGCACGCGTCGAAAAGATTGTCGTAAAGTCCGCCGCCCGTGTTGCCCATCGGCGCGTCGAACGGCAGGCGGTTGTATATCAGCTTAAACATCGAATACGCCTTATCGGCGTTTCCGATGCGGGCATAGAGGCACGTTTTCCACATGATCCCCCAGCCCGTACCCTGCGTGCCGCGGCGATCGAGCGTCTTTTCCGCCGCTTCGATGAGATTTTTCGTCGATTGATTTATTGTATGCGACGGGTAAAGTCCGTAAAGGTGCGAAACGTGGCGGTGATCCGGCTCCGCCTCCTCATAGTCGCGGCTCCACTCGGACAGCGTGCCGTCCTTGTTGACTTTGACATTTGGAAGCTTGCGCCTTGCGCGAATAAGCTCGTCCGCGCGCCCGGCGTCGCCGAGGATCTTCGCCGCTTCGATGCAGTTGTCGAAAAGCTCGGCAATGATCTCTCTGTCCATCGACGGCATTATGTCGGCGGAGACCTTTTCGCCGTTTTTATAGTAGATGTTCTCGGGCGAGAGCGACGGGGACGTGACAAGATTTCCATCCTTGTCCTCGTACATGAAATCGAGGTAAAAGCGCGCCGCGCCGAACATTATCGGATAGACTGCCTCAAGGAATTTTTCGTCTCTCGTATATTCGTAATGCTCCCAAAGATGACGGCATAGCCATCCGGAGCCGCCCTGCCAAATCGCGTAGCGCGAGCATCCGCGGCGTTCGTTGACGGGACCGCAAGACGTTGTGTAACCCCATATATCAGAGTTGCAGTGAATGACCCAGCCGCGACAGCCGTAGTGGAGCTTTGCCGTTCTCGCGCCCGTGATCGAGCGCTCCGCTATGAAGTCGAAAAGCGGCTCGGCGCACTCGGACAGCCCCGTCGGCTCGGCGGGCCAATAGTTCATTTCGGTGTTGATGTTGACGGTATAGTTCGAGCACCACGCAGGGTGGAGCTTGTCGTTCCATATTCCCTGAAGATTAGTCGCGCGCGAACCGGGGCGCGACGACGAGATCATAAGGTACCGCCCGTATTTTACGAGCAGCGCCGCAAACGACGGATCGCTCCCGCCGTTTGAAACGGCGGCAAGCCGCTCGTCTGTCGGGATGTCCGGCTCGCCTCTGCCGATCGAGATGTCGAATGCATCGTAGAGTGCCGAAAAGTCGGAGACGTGGCGCACTTTGAGCTCGTCGTACGGTATTTCTTCCGCTTCGACAATATGCTCTTCCGCGCGCGCGGCGGCGTCCGCCGTCGGCGCTTCAAACGGGGAAATAAACGACGTTGCGAGCGAAATACGTATCTCGACGCGCGTCGCGCCCGTTATCACGAGAGGATCGTCCTCCGTCATGCCGTCCGTTTTTATCTCGAAAATCCCGTGAAAGCGTATCGCTTCGGTCGTTTTTTCGTCTCCGTAGACGGTCGGCGGCGTGATTCCGCGCACGGTCGGAAGATTCGATTCAGGCGCAATACCCGATATTTCTGTGCGGAACACGTCTTTTTTCAGCTCATATTTCAGTTTTGACGAAATGTTTATTTCAAAATCGTCCGGCGTTGCAGATTCGAGCTTTATGACGATGAGCTTGTCGGGGAATGACGCGAAAACCTCTTCCGAAAACGCATTTCCGTCTCTTTCGCAAGTCGCTTTGAATATGCCCTTCGCCATATCGAGCTCGCGGCGGTAATTCGTGATGACTCCGTCCGTCATAACGACGTCAATATCGGCAAAAGGCAGATATGTTTCGCTCATCTCGCCGAGGGTGTGGCGGTTGATGACGTCCTCCGCCTCGACGATCCTACCGTCCGCCATAAGCGCGCGTATTTCGGGGAGGTATCTTGCCGCCTCCCTGTTGTTTTTGTCGCGCGGCGTGCCCGACCAAAGCGTGTCCTCGTTGAGCGAAATTCTCTCGCGCACAGGGTCGCCGTATATCATCGCGCCCATGCTCCCGTTGCCGACGGGAAGCGCTTCCTCCCACGCTTTCGCCGGGTGGGTATACCACAAAATGTCGTTCATAAGATCCCTTTCGCTATGATTTATGCCGCCGTTTCAGGCGTTTTGGCGTCATTCTTCGATAGCTGCTTTGCGCGAGTTGATCTTTTTCAGGCGCTCGCAGTCGAATTTCGGCTCTCTTTCGTACGTGTAAATCCCGTTCTTTTCCTGCTCGACGTCGGTAAGCTGCGTGTAGCAGAAGCCGATGAGCCGCCCGCAGTCGAGGAGCGCGTCGGTCAGCCCCGCGTATCTCTCGTAGAACTCCTCATACGACTTCGCCGCGTTGCCGTAGCACCATGCCGTGTCCGTCTTTTCTGCGATATGGATGCCGATGCCGCCGTATTCGGAGATAAATACGGGCTCGCCTTTCCAATGCTGGCGTTCGTGATATCTGTCGTAAAGCTCGCCCTCGTCGGCGAACTTTTTATATCTTTCTTTGTAGACCTCGACGTTCTGCTCGTAGTCGTGCGTGTCGTAGATGTCCGTCTTTACGTGGTAGTTGCCCGACGTGTCGATGCACGGGCGCGTCGGATCGACGGATTTTGTGACCTCATAAGCGATCTTCAACACTTCGTTAATCTGCGTCGCGTAGTGAGGCGCGTAGTTCCACGTCTCGTTGAACGGGCACCAGCCGATTATCGACGGATGGTTGAAGTCGCGGTTCAGCTCCTCGAGCCATTCGGGGACGAACGTTTCAAGGCACGCGGGGTCGGCATGGCCGAGTCCCCAGTTGGGGTATTCGCCCCACACCATGTAGCCGAGGCGGTCGCAGTGGTAGAGGAAGCGCGGCTCGAATATTTTCTGATGCAGGCGCGCGCCGTTGAAGCCGACGTTCATCGAAAGCTCGATGTCCCGCACGAGCGTCGCCTCGTTTTTCGCGGTGTAGATGCCGTCGGGATAAAAGCCCTGATCGAGCACAAGTCGCTGGAACACGATCTTGCCGTTGAGTCTGAACGCCTTGTCGAGCGAAACGGAGCGGAGCCCGAAATAGCTTTTCACCACGTCGTCGCCGAACGCGATCTCAAGGTCGTAAAGGCGACCGTTTCCAAGCTCCCACAGGTGTTTTTCGGAAAGCGGTATCGTCACCGATGCCGTGTACTCGGCGCTTTTGAGCGACGCTTTGCCGACTTCCTTGCCGTCGTAGAGCGCCTTGACAGAAAGCGGCGCTTTGCCGCTAAGTTCAAAGTTTATCGTCACCGACGTGTTTTCGACGTTCGGATATATCTTGAAGTTTTTGATGTAATTTTCCGGCACGATCTCGAGCCACACCGTCTGCCATATTCCCGTCGTGCGCGTGTATTCGCAGCCGTGCGACGCAAAGCGCAGCGATTGCTTGCCCGTCGCCTGACGGCGCGAGAGCGTGTCGTCGTCGGCGCGGATGTCAACGGTGTTGTCACCATTGACGACGCAGTCCGTTATGTCGAACGCAAACGGCGTGTAGCCACCCGCGTGGCGACCGACTTCTTTTTTGTTTATCCACACAGTCGTGTCAAAATCGCATGCGCCGACATGGAAAAACACACGGTTTCCCATGAGGTCGTCCGCTTTTATCTTGAATGTGCGGCGATAGAAAACGGACAGCATATAGTCTGTATTGCCGATGCCCGAAAGCGTGCTTTCGGGGCAGAACGGCACGATTATTTTCGACGTAAGCGGGCGGTCGAGAATGCCGCGTTCGTATCCGCTTCTTGAGTTGTCGATTTCAAAATCCCACTCGCCGTTGAGGTTCGTCCAATTTGTGCGTTCAAACTGTGGATTCGGGTATTCGGGTCTCGGTGTTTTCATAATTTGCTCCTAATATATGTGATTTTTTTATACGGGAAATACGATATCTGCGACACAGTCGAGCTCGCCGATATCCCAAAGCAGGCGCGAGCCGATGTATTTGTCGCGGATGTCTTTTGTGATGAGGAACGCGGCGCGCTCCTCTTCCTTTGTGATGTTGATGTCGGCAATCGTTTTCGGCTCGCCTGTCAGATCGAACAGCGCGTTCAGCTCATCGACGGACGGGAGCGTGTCGATGACGGCGACGATCTCGTCCCAATGCTCGACTATTCTGTCGAGGCGCGCCTTGTTCTTCGATGTGTCGTATTTCTTTTCTTTTTCCTCATTCAGTATCATCTGCTCCGCGCCTGCGCCGAGCCACTTGCGAAGGTACTCGCACCATTTTTTGTAGTCAAAATCATTGACGTACCGCTCGGCTTTTTTCTTATCGGGCGTGAGTTTTTTGATCTCGTTATAGACCTTTACGCAGTCGATCGTTCCGACGCCGCACTGGATACCGTGGAAGTCGGCGGGCGTGCCGAATTCGACCATACGCATATCCCATACGTGCGAAAAGTAATGCTCCATTCCCGATACGGGGCGCGAAACGCCCGCGTAATTTGCGGCGACTCCCGAAAGCACCATGCCTTCCATGACGGCGCGGACGGCTTCCTTGTCGCGCGAAGCGATGCCTTTTGCATTTTTGACGCATCTGTCAAGCCCTTCGACGATGAGCGCCGCTGTGTCGTCACAATAATATTCGTCGTTGATTATCTTTGATATTCGCCACTCGGCGATGCTTATGTATTTTGCGATCATGTCGCCGAGTCCCGATTGTATCATCCTCATCGGCGCTTCGGCGAGAATATCGAGGTCGCCGATCACGATGTCGGGGCAATGCGAACCCACGCTGACTTTGAGGTTGTCGCGGATGACGCTCGACGTTCCCGAAGCGTACCCGTCCATCGACGGCGCCGTGCCGACGATAATATAAGGCGCGTGCGCCGCGTCGGCGACTATTTTGCCGATGTCGTTGACGACGCCCGAACCGACGCCGACGATGACGTCGCAAGTGCTGTCGTAGTGGAGTATCACCGAGCCGACCGCTTTTTCGTCGGGCTCGGGGCGGCTGTCGCGGAAGGTGAAAAGCGTGTACGGAATGTTCGATTTATCGAGTTCCGCAAGCACCGCCTCGCCCGCCGCCTTGTGCGTATTCGGGTCGTCGATTACGAATACTTTTTTGCCGCCGAGCTCGCGTATCGCATTCGTGACTTTATTTATCGCGCCGCTCTCGATGATCGCTTTTTTTATTTTCGGCGAGTGGACCTTCCCGCAGCGGCAGGTAAATGTCCCGCGCGCGATCAGATCCTCTGTTTTAATGCTCATTCTGTGCCTCCGTGTAGGTTAGGATATTACTATTTTGAGTATATCATAAAGAGGGAGTTTTTTCAATGACTTTGAAAAAACTTAATGAGTTTTTCGCTCTTTTCTTTTTTGCGAAAAAGAAAAAGGCAAAATAAGAAAAAACGGCTTTTGCGATTTTCGCAAAAGCCGTTTTGTTCAGTCGAGTTCTTTTTTGCCCGTGTAAAGCTCGTAATATCTCCCCTTCATTTCAAGGAGCTGTTCGTGCGTGCCGCGCTCGATGATCTCCCCGTGTTCGAGCACCATGATCGCGTTGGCGTTCCTGACCGTTGAAAGGCGATGCGCTATAACGAACGTCGTGCGGTTTTTCATAAGTCTGTCCATGCCGTGATCTATATGGCGCTCCGTTCTCGTATCGACGGAACTTGTCGCCTCGTCGAGAACGAGGATCGGCGCTTTCGATATCGCCGCGCGGGCGATATTGAGCAGCTGGCGTTGACCTTGCGAGAGGTTCGCGCCGTCGCCCTCAATGAGCGTGTCGTAGCCGTTTTCAAGTCGCATGATGAAGCTGTGCGCGCTCGCCGTTTTCGCGGCGGCGACGACCTCGTCGTCCGTCGCGTCAAGGCGCCCGTAGCGGATGTTTTCCATCACCGTTCCGGTGAAAAGGTGCGTGTCCTGGAGCACCATTGCGATACTGCGCCGCAGCTCGTCGCGCTTGTATTTCCTGATATCAACGCCGTCGATGGTGATCGAACCCTGTTCAACGTCGTAAAAACGGTTGAGCAGGTTCGTGACGGTCGTCTTGCCCGCGCCCGTCGAGCCGACGAACGCGATCTTCTGCCCCGCGTGAGCGTAGAGCGAGATGTTTTTGAGTACCGTCTTTTCGGGGACGTAGCCGAACGTCACGTTGTCGAGTACAACGTCGCCTTTGATGCCGTCACACCCGACAGCATCATAAGCATCCGCCTTTTCGGGCGCGGTGTCCATGACCGCGAACACGCGCTCAGCGCCCGCAAGTGCGGCGAATATCGTGCTCGTCTGCTGGGAAATATTGTTTATCGGCATTGCGAAGCGGCGCGAATACTGCGCGAACGCGGCGATCACGCCGACGGTGCAGGCGGGCGCCCACCAATGCGCGTCTGTAAACGATGTCGGTATGAGCAGGCACAGTATGCCGCCGATGCCGGCGACGACGGCGCACACGACCTGCGACGAATTGCCGAGCACGGGGCCCATTATGCCGCCGAAGAACTGCGCGTTCAGCTGTTTATGGCGCATGTCGTCGTTGAGCGCCATAAATTCTTCCGTCGCCGTCTTTTCGTGGTTGAATACCTTGATGACTTTCGCGCCCGTGACGCTTTCTTCAATGTATCCGTTGACCGCGCCGAGAGCTGCCTGTTGAGCGGAGTAATACTTGGACGAGGATTTCGCTATCATGCCGCC
>JAFXWT010000164.1 GCA_017542695.1 Clostridia bacterium | reverse complement strand
TTTGATCTCAACGTTGATGCAGAAATTCGATGAGTAGGCGTATGACTGACCGGTTCCTTTCCCCCATCCTGAAACGGTGAACAGAATCGGTTCTCTGTCATATGCGGCGTATTCTTCCTTCATCTGATCTGTTGCCCGGTATACGACCTGATACGGGAATACATAGTCATCGAAAGCGGCATTTACCTGAAGCACATCGCCGAAGGTGTCGAGGCCGGAGTCAACAGCGGTGATAGGGGTGTTTTCGTCATCGAGTATCTTCCAGAACGTTGAGGGGCTGACACCGTAAGACGTTTCGAAGTGACCGGCGTTCGTCATATCGTACGGAGCGGCTCCGGTCGTCTTTGATAGCATCAGGTTGTCGATCTCGACCGATACCGGCGAAGAGACAGTGCCGGACACAATAACAGAAATCTTGAACCTTTCCTTTCCTCCGGATACGGAAGGAATCGATGAGAAGTTCAGAGAATCGAACGCGTAACTGCCTGTAGCGTAATATTCGTTGACGGGTATTCTTTTTTCGACAGAGTGCGCCGAATTGCTCTGCGACTCAGCCTTCAGAAAAACGGAAACTCCCGAAGGAATGTCGAAAGTGTTTATGTCGAGCGACAGAGAGTAATTGCCTTTATCCAGGTCGACATACTGGAAAACGGATGACGAGGATACTCTGGATGAAAGGCTCAGCTCTGCTGCATATAGGCTTTCATGTGTAAGATAATTCTGTACCGCCGCGCTTCCGGTATTTGACCAGAATTGAAGCGTCCCGGTCTCAAAACTGCCGTTGAAAAGATAATTAGACGACTGCTGTGTAGTCTGAACAGACGATTTCAGGCTGTTTTTGGCCTTTACATTGTAATATCCGTTTGGGTCGGTATAATCGCTTTCACCGACAAACTGCCTTCCTGATGCTCCGTATATCTGTGTTCTGTTTACATCTGTGGTATAACTGCTGACAGGTCTGCCGTAATTGTCAAAGGTAATCGTCGTCAGCAGGTCGTCGGAATTATTGAGGATATCGTCTTTGCCGCTGGTGCGGAGAACCGTGCCGGCTGTAGTATATGTGTAGTCAAGCTTCTGACCGTAGGAGGATAATACTGTAGAGTACTCCTTGCAGATGGATACCTTCTTGCTGTAGAAGACGTTGTATTCTAGCCTCAGTCCTGTCTGCAGGTTCGATATCTTTGTTATAATGCCGAGATAATTGTAGTCATAGCTGGCGACGGCGTCGACGGTTACGGAGGCAGTACTTGACGTGCCGTTCGTGTTGTAAAATGCCAGCCAGGCTGAATCGTTCGAGACTCCGTGAGCACGTATTACATATCTCAGGTAATTACCGTACGAGGT
Organism: Clostridia bacterium; assembly: GCA_017542695.1. The sequence continues at coordinate 3,237 of JAFXWT010000164.1, read as the reverse complement.
GCCGACAGCGCCGCTGAAGGTGCTTGAATAGCGAAAGACCACGCCTTCGCCGGATGTGGGATTATATACAGCGTACAGCTTTCCGCCGGTTGTATAGGCAAAGCGCAGCTGTTCTATGGAAGATGAAACACCGTAAGGCTTAAGAGAAACCGATGTCGGACGGTAATCCTTTGCTGAGTCGACGTTAATAATCGTTTTATTTCCGCTTTTGTCAGTTATCTCAGACAGGTACCAGGCATTGGTTATCTCTGAATAGTTGGGCTTTGTTCTGGAAGTAAATGTCTTTACGGTATCGCTTGAATCCTTTATTGTGCATGATGCCGTCGAACAGGTCAGGGTCAGATGAAGTCCGTCCTCGTCTTCATATACGGTGCTGCTGCCGGGCTTCGGGAAGAAATAGTGCTCTGTACCGTCACCGTCGGCCCAGATGATGCAGTATTTCGTATCTCCGACAGAGTCGGTATATTGTTTTCTTATGAGAGTCTCATTTATGTTCAGCTTGAAGCTCTTCGGCATATACGTAGATATATTTGCTGTCTGAGCTGTCGGATACTTATAATCGCCGAAATACATGCAGTGGTTGTATACCAGAGCCGGAGACACTGGCATAAGAGCATCCGTTGTCGTAAGCGTGGGAATATTTACGACCAGATTCCCTGTCGCGTTGTTTATATATGCCTGTCCCGCAAATCCTGCGTCCTGTGAAGCGAACGACCAGTAATCCTCAAGTCCCTTCATATCCGAGTAGGTTATGCAAAGGCTCGGTCGTTCGGTTTGATCGTTATAGTTGTTTGACCGGAATTTGGCAGTACCAGTAAAAGTCCCTCCGGCCGGCTGAAACATCATTCCGTAGTTCTCGCCCTCATACCACTTTTTAACGATAGAAGTGACGTTCCATGTATACCACGAGTAATACGGATACAGGATCCCGAACCCGTCCGGATCGATCGTCTCAACAAGTCTGTAGTCTGTGAACGTCGAAGCGGGAACACCGGCTGTTCCGTTGAGTACTGCCGCCCATGTCAAAGAGGATGTCCAGTCGGAAAGGACGTCATATACTCCAACGTAACCGTGCGTTTCCTCATTTGAAAAGCAACGGAGCGAAATCTCCGCTTTGGTTATGTATGCGGATTGAGGAAGCGACGGAAGAGTTGTCAGTTTCCAGTATGCCCGCAGAGTATTGCTGACAAATATCCCCTGATCGTTTGGCGATGAGTAATTCGGGAGATTTGTCGGAAGATCCAGATCAATAACGTTTGACGTGTTGCTGTAAACCGGAGGATCGATTACAACGGGAAAAGCGCGGGATTCATCATTGATCCATCCCGCGTCGGCAGTTACAGAAAGAATGTATGTTCCGCTTTCTCCTGAAGAAAGATTGTATGATACAGCATCCGAGAACTCATCCGAGGCATCCCACATTGCCGGCGCCGGAAGGAAGTACACGGTGTCACCTGTCTCCGGATCGACAAGGTCTATCCGACCGTTCTCGCCAAAATCCGGAACAAGTCCTTCAAGGAAGAGCGTGAACGTGTATGTATAGTCTGATTCGGGATCCCTTTCCTTTACGATTATATTCTCTTTTACGTTCTTTCCGTACAGGACATATTCTATATCTGTTCCGGGTAGTATGTTTTCGTATCTGACAGACGCGCGGATATTGTCGAGTGTGGTAAGGACTTCAAGAGGATCTGCGTCTTTATCGAATTCGGTTTTGTTATTTTTGATCTCTCCTTTTATACCTTTTGCGGCACTGATAAGAGAGAAAGATAAACTGCTTTCCTTTCCGGTGAGTGTGAACAGTGAGGAATCATCCGAGGTCTTGTACGGGAAAGAGTATCTGCCGTTTGATGTGGATATAACGGAGCCGTTTCTGTACAGCCTGTTATCTATGTCGTTAAAGCGTCCGTTTTCGTCCTCTTCGTGGATATCCGTATCATAGTGGGCAGTATAAAAAGAACCGTCCGTGAGCCTGAACGTCTTTTCAGTCGCGGTGCGGGATTAGTTATTATTCCGGCAATAAACTAACCGGCGAAGTCAGTTTTTATAGGACTTAAGTTTATCGTGGTCGAAATATGATTTTACGTGATCTGGGTCATCAGAAAGATCCGTCATAAAATCCTCGGCATATTTGTGAATATCATCAACATTCCGCGCCTGAGGCTTGAGCGCAATGTTTTGCTTCAGGTCGTTGTTCAGATATTCGTCGGGATTGTATTCCGGAGAATATGACGGAAGATAAAACACTTCGATCTTATCGGTTCTTTCCTCAAGCCAATCTCTGAATACGTACGCGTGATGCACTCTGAGATTGTCGCAGATAAGCAGTACCTTTCTTCCGTTCTGATCTCTTATCAGCCTATCACAGAAGTCTTTCAGAAGATCCGTGTTCATTGCTTCCTTGTAGATCTTGAAAAAGATCTTTCCCGTGTTATTTATCGCAGAAACCATATTTATATGCATCTTTTTGGTTTCCAGCTTTAATACCGGCGTCTGACCTTTGGGAGAATATCCCCTTACAAGATTGCTGCAATTCTGTACCGCGGTCTCATCCATCCAGTATATAAGGGCGTCTTCACGCTTTGCCTGTTCTTTTACACCGGGATATTCCTCTTCAAGCCATTTACTGACTGCCGCTGTATTCTGATGACGTGACACCTTTTCCGGCTTCTGCGGTGTAAAGCCCCAGCGTTTGAGATATTCCCCAACCGTTCGGATAGGCATATCTATGTCGTACTTGTTCTTGATGAGTTCCTTGACAGCCTTTCTGGTCCAAAGGGCAAACGGCATTTTTATTTGATCAGGATCTTTATCAATAATCAGTTTCTGTATCTCTTTGCTCTGATCTTTTGTAAGAGACATACAGGAACCGGCCGGCCTTCCTTCTTTACGTGGCCTTATCGCCTCAATGACGCCTTCTTTATATGCGTGTATTGTTTGGCGAACGGTGTCGATACACATTCCCACTATATCCCGGATCTCGTCTGTCTTTTTCCCCGCTTTCCATAGCCTGACAATTTGCTTTTTTACTGCAAATACCTGCTCCGCGCTCGCTTTACGATAATCAGTTTTTAATTCATCCATAGTGCACTTTCTCCTTCCCGAGAACCTACACTATTATATCATATTTTACCTCAAATGTCAAGAGTTAGTTTGTTGCCGAGTTAATAATGACCGCCTTAAGGTCTGCGGTCGAAATCATGTCGCCGGTTTTCTTGTTAACAACTGTTTTCTTCA
>JAFXWT010000163.1 GCA_017542695.1 Clostridia bacterium | reverse complement strand
TTGCTCCAAAGCATCCAGCAATGGGATGGAGTTCTTCCGGAGTACTATGTGAGCGACGACGACGTGCACTCGATTATCCTCGGCAACTAAACATAAGGGACAGAGTGGAGGCGGACAATGCAGAAATACACAGTAGAGTTTGTTTTGGAGACTCATTATTCTCTCTCTGTTGAAGCAAACACCCCAGAAGAAGCTGCAATCACCGCGAGAGAAGAACTGTCCCTTAACGATCTGACTTCTCGTACGAGCTGTTCTTTAACTGTAAAAAGTATTAAGGAGCTCATTGATTTGCGTAAAAAGCTCTTGGAGCAATACGAAGACGAGTTGAGCTACAAGAAAGGTCTCGAAGAAAGGGAAAAGAGCGAGAAGCAATAAAAAACCAAACACTTAACGAAAGGGAGCGAGCATGGTTTATTTTACCGGAGACATTCACAGCTCTTTTGATGCTGTGTTCAAAATTGTCGAAAAAGTTCGTCCGAATGAACGAGATGTTGTTGTTCTTCTCGGGGACGTCGGTGCGAATTATTACGGCGGCGAAAGAGATGCCGCTCTCAAAAGACTCTTTGGATTCATGAGCCCTACTTTCTTGTGTGTTCACGGAAACCACGAGATGAGACCTGCCAACGTTGATGGATATGTTGAAAAGAAATGGCGCGGAGGAAAGGTGTGGTTTCAACCGCAGTATCCGAACTTGCTGTTCGCCAAGGATGGCGAAATCTATTCCATCAACGGCATAAAGTATCTTGTGATTGGCGGAGCTTACAGCGTAGACAAGTTCTATAGACTCAAAAGAGGACTTGGTTGGTGGGCTGACGAACAGCCGTCTGACGATACAAAACAACGGGTGGAACAACAGGTAGCGAAAAAGAAGTTCGACATCATCCTGTCGCACACCTGCCCGTTTAAGTATGAACCTATTGAGATGTTTATCAGCCATATCGACCAGAAGACTGTCGACGACAGCACAGAAAGATGGCTTGACAAAATAGAAGAATCTGCCGAGTATAAGGCGTGGTTCTGCGGGCACTGGCACACGGACAAGCGCATTGATAAAATGCACTTTTTATTCCATTCGATCGAGTCAGACGATCAATTCAGACGAAAGGTGCCAAAAGAGCAATGAAAGTTAAGTTCGGAAATATGACAATCAATCAGACCATTAAAATCTGCAAAGGAAATTACCACGGATCGTGTAACGGTTGTCCGTTATATCACGAGAATTTTGGGTGTATAGCGTTCGCCACTCCCTATTCAACGAAACTCTGCGGTTTGCACGAACGAGAAATTGACCTGCCGGACGAGGAGGTAAAGAACGATGCCGTACATTGACGCAGAGAAGATGCGTTCTCTTTTGGAAGAAGAGATTGAAGAATGTGGTAATCCTACCGCCGACGATAATCCGATTGCCTACGGGACAACTCTCGGATTAAAAATGGCATTAAGTTATACCCAAACACTCCAGACCGCCGATGTCGCGCCCATCGTTCACGGGCATTGGATTTATATGGACACTTATAGAACGGTTAGCAGATACAAGTGTTCCGAATGCGAAAGAGTCGTAACGCAAAAAGAAAACTCCTGTCCGCGTTGCTTCGCTCGGACGGACGAAGAGGTGAAAGAATGATGAAACAGAAAAAGTCTAAAACTAAAAAGACAGGACTTCAAACACCAAAGCTGCGCTCATTTGTTCCGATGCCGCCTATCAAACCCGCAAAGGAAGATGCACATCCGAGATACATTGATGCCGAACCCATAGAGAAGTTCATTACGGACGGGTTGAACAGTCAAGATAAACCGTATGGTTGGGTGGGCGTGAAAATCCTTGCGGAAGTTCACTATGCCCCGACCGCCGACGTCGCACCCGTTGTTCACGCGCATTGGGAGCGAAAAGCATACTTCCCTGATGGAACTCCTGCTTGGGTATGTTCTCGATGTGGACATCCCGAAGAAGTAAAATATTCTCACTGTAACTGCGGCGCTCGAATGGACGAGGAGGTGAAGGAAGATGATGACTGACCTGAAACCGTGTCCGTTTTGCGGGTTCAAACCGAGACTTTATACTCAGTTTAGGGAAAAGTAGCATCATCAAACCGGACGAGGAGGCGGAGAAATGACAAAACAAGAGAAAATAATAGTTAGTGCATACACAGGTTTTCTGATGTGTGATATTTCTGAAATGTACGAGTACATCGAGAAAAAGATCGGGAGACCTATTTGGACGCACGAGCTTGCTTCGGAGAAGGTGCTGGAAGAAATTCAAGAAGCAACTAAAAGTGATTTTTTGAAGTTGTGCAAGGACGAGGAGGTAAAGCCATAAATGTGGTGGTTAATTCTGTTGTGGTGTATTGCTCTTGTATTAGGTGTAAAGGAAAGAAGACAAGGCTCGAGGAGCAGCTGAACAAAAGCGCAAGGCGGCGCGGCTGTTAATGTATCAAAACGCTGACCATCCTATTGATACACAGCCCGCTCAGTCAAGTAGCAGTCAAGTAAAAAAATCGCAGTAAATCGGGCTGTTTGAGGTTTTTGACGTCAAGCTTTGAGTTTGTAGTCAAGTAAAAAGCAACTTTGAGAAGTAGCCAAACGGTTAAGGCATAGGACTTTGACTCCTACACCGAGGGTTCGACCCCCTCCTTCTCAGCCAATAAAAAATGGAGGTGGAATATGAGTTTTGATTTAAGGATCGGCGTCAAAGTAGCCGACCTCGACAATGTGTTTGTCGAGATCGCAAGTCCGGAATACGACAGTCCTACTTACAATATCTCGAAAATGTTCAGAGTTTGTACCGGGTGGGATTTTGAGCAGGGAGTGTGGTACAACTGCAAAGACGTACTCCCGAAGATCAAAAAAGGTATTTCTGAATTGATTGTCAATGAAGAAGAATACCTTCAATACAATGCGCCAAACGGTTGGGGAGATACACAATCAGCCCTTCGCACACTTCAATCCC
>JAFXWT010000016.1 GCA_017542695.1 Clostridia bacterium | reverse complement strand
GAACAGCGTCGTTTTGCCGCTGTTCTGATTGCCCACAAGCGCAAACGTCAACAGCGTTCCGTCTGGCAGCGGATCGCCGCTTCCCTTCGGATGATACTTTCCGTCCTCGCCGAGTCCAAGGTGCTCGCTTATAGGCGCTTGTCTGTATTCATTTTTCGAAATTTTCTCCGCAATGGGTTCAACGTTGATCTTATCCGCGTCGTCAAGTCTCAGAGTCAGCTCGTACCCGTGAAGGCATATCTCAACGGGGTCCCCCATCGGCGCGAATTTAACAATGGTGACGTCCGTTCCGGGGATAATGCCCATATCGAGAAAATGCTGGCGCAACGCGCCGCTGCCGCCGACTGTAAGTACACATGCCGACTCTCCTTCTTTAAGCTCTCTTAAAGTCATGATTTTTTCTTCCTTATACATCCCTTATGTTACAGTATAATATTATAGTTAACGTACGCTGTTTTTCAAGATGTTTTTTTGAGTTTTCACGTTTTTTTGATAAAAAATCTCCCTTTGCTTTCACAAAGGGAGATTTTTGTTTTTTCATTTTTTCATTTCTTCTGCATCATTCCGCAGGCGTGACTGCAACCCGAGCAGCATCCGGAGCATCCTGAACATCCGCCCGAACAGCCGCCCGCGCTGCGCTTTTTGTCTTTGACGAGTGTAAACACGGCGACTCCGACAAGCACAGTAACGGCAAATATCGTAATTATCGTCACGGCGTTGTTTGCGATCCATTCAAACATGATGTTTTGCTCCTTTCATCTTTATATTTTTACATTCTGCGTGAGTTTTGTCGCTTCTTTGTATTTCTTGAAGAACAGCATATATATCATCAGTCCGAGCACCGCGAACGCGACGACGAGACTGATAATGTTCACGATAAGTCCGGCCCCGGTTGCAAGATTGCCTGTAACAAGATTGCCGAACTGGTTGATCATAAGCGCGATGACGTAAGCAAATCCGCATTCATACAGAATAGCGAACCACGTCCATTTCGCGTTGTTCATCTCGCGCTTGATAGCGCCGATCGCCGCAAAGCAAGGAGCGCAAAGCAGGTTGAACACAAGGAACGAGAAGCCCGCGATCTTCGTTGCGAACGAAGCTGCGATCCCCGCCCAGTCGCCGTAGAGAATCCCCATCGTGCCGACGATGTTCTCTTTTGCGACAAGACCGGTAACGGAAGCGACAGCGGCTTTCCACGTGCCCCAGCCGAGAGGCGCGAAGATCCATCCGATCCCTTTGCCTATAAACGCGAGTATCGAGTTTTCCATTTCCTCTTCGGCAAGCATACGGAACGTACCGTCGACCCAGCCGAAGAAAGAAGTGAACCAGACAACGATAGTCGAGAGCAGAATAATCGTACCGGCTTTCTTAATGAACGACCATCCGCGCTCCGATGTCGAACGCAGAACGTTCTTAAACGTGGGAAGGTGATATGCGGGAAGCTCCATGACGAACGGAGCGGGATCGCCCGCAAATCTCTTCGTCTTTTTGAGCATCACACCGGAAATTATAATTGCCGCCATGCCTATGAAGTATGCCGATACCGCGACAAGCGGCGATTTACCGAACAGCGCGCCCGCTATCATTGCGATAAACGGAAGTTTCGCGCCGCACGGAATGAATGTCGTCGTCACGATCGTCATACGGCGGTCACGCTCGTTTTCGATCGTACGGGAAGCCATTATACCGGGGATACCGCAACCTGTGCCGACGAGCATCGGAATGAACGATTTGCCCGACAGACCGAATTTTCTGAAAATACGGTCGAGGACAAATGCGATACGCGCCATGTATCCGCATCCCTCAAGGATCGCGAGCAGGAAGAACAGAACGAGCATCTGCGGAACGAATCCGAGCACCGCGCCGACGCCCGCCACAATGCCGTCCTGAATTAGTCCGTACAGCCATTCCGGCACTTTTGCGTTTCCTTCGTCGTCAAGCAGCGCCATGTCGAGAAGCGCGGGAACGCCGGGGACCCATACGCCGTCGTCGGCAGGATTCGGCTCTTCAAACCCCTTTTCCTCAAAGTAAGCGACGGCTTCTTTGAACGTCATACCGTTTGTCGATTCTTTGTCCGCGTCGTCCGGGACCGTGTCGTAGTAGACGGTGACCGTAGATACTTCGAGCGTTTCATCATCGGTAACTTCCGTTTGTGCCGATGTTTTGTCGGTGGTGAAGCCCTTTAATTCGGAAATGAGCGCGTCGGCGTCAAATGCTTCGTCGCCGGTATCGTATTCAAATCCGTAAGCAGTGAGCGCGTTTGCGGCGGCACTGTAATTTTCCGCTTTTTCTTCATAAGCCCGGCTTCCGATGTCGAACAGATGATATCCGTCACCGAAAAGTCCGTCATTTG
>JAFXWT010000162.1 GCA_017542695.1 Clostridia bacterium | reverse complement strand
CGACGTGTATGGGGTTCCCCGACGCGAACTTGAGAGCGTTGGGGGTTCCCGTTTTAGGCGGGGAGCAAACGACGCTATATATTGTCTTACGTGCATGGCTCGCAAAGCGGTCAAGCGGCACGCTTGTCTGCTTCTTTTGGTATCTTTTCTTGCAGAGGCAAGAAAAGTACAAAAAGCTTCTTTCGCTTTTTCTTTCAAAGAAAATTTCGCAAAATCTCTTGACAAACGGGTGTTTTGGTGATACAATGGGGCAGTACAAAGAAGAAAAGCGCTCCGCTTTCACCGTGCGACAATGCCTGTACGGTCAATAAAAAGTAAGCACGTGTGTGCGTATCATTGCTTTTTGCGCGGAGAGTTTATCTTTCCGCGTTATTTTATTTTACAAATTTGGGGGTGTTTTTTATTAGTACGAAAGAACATCAGATCAACGAAGATATCCGTGTTCCCGAAGTACGCCTCGTAGGGCCGGACGGGGAGCAGATAGGTATCGTCAAGATCGCCGAGGCGCAGGAATTATCCATTGAAAAGGGGCTTGACCTCGTCATGATCGCGCCGCAGGCAACGCCTCCCGTATGCAGAATAATGGATTACGGGAAGTTCCGTTTTGAGCAGGACAAACGCGAAAAGGAAGCGAAGAAGAAGCAGCAGGTCGTCGAGATCAAGGAGATCCAGCTCACATACAATATCGGCGAGCACGATTTTCAGACGAAGCTCGGACACGCGAAGAGATTTCTTCAGAGCGGGAACAAGGTCCGCGTCGTGCTCAAATTCAAAGGTCGCCAGATGGCGCACACGGACGTCGGACAACAGGTCGTTGACAGATTCGAGGCGGAATGCTCCGAATTCGGCACGGCAGACAAGAAATCGGTGCTCGACGGGCGCACCATCACTTTGTTCTTATCGCCTATAAGCAATACTGCCAAAAAATAATAAGTCGAAAGGGATATATCACAATGGGAAAAATTAAAACGCACAGCGCAACAGCCAAAAGATTTTCTGTTACAAAGAGCGGCAAGGTAAAACTCAACTCGTCCTTCCGCCGTCACAAACTCGGCAAAAAGACAGCGAAGAGAAAACGCCAGCTTCGCCGCAACGTATACCTCAGCGATTCTTTCGCTCCGACGGTAAAGGCGCTCATTCAGAAGTAATAGGAAAGAGAGGATAATGTAAAATGGCAAGAGTAAAAGGCGCGATGATGGCGCGCAAGAGAAGAAATAAGATCCTTAAGGCAGCCAAAGGTTATTGGGGCGCAAAATCGAAGCATTTTAAGATGGCGAAAGAAGCCGTCATGAAGAGCGGCAACTACGCATTCGTAGGACGCAAGCTTAAAAAGAGAGATTTCCGTGCTCTTTGGATCACGAGAATATCGGCTCAGGCAAAAGTAAACGGCATCAACTATTCGAGATTCATGAACGGTCTCAAGAAGGCCGGCGTCGATCTCAACCGCAAGATGCTTGCCGATCTCGCCGTCAACGATAAGGAAGCGTTCGCTTCTCTCGTGGAAAAGGCAAAAGCGGCACTTTAATATTGAATGGATAAAACCAAAGCGCGCGTGTGCGTGCTTTGGTTTTTGGCTTTTTTTGCGAGGTTTTTTATGTCAGTCAAAATCACCGAAAGGATAACGAGCCGGAAAAATCAGACGGTAATTGACGCGGCGAAGCTCGTCGACCGCCGCCGCCGAGAAGAGACGGGGACATTCGTGCTCGAAGGTATAAAACTTTTCCGCGAGGCGGCTCGCGCGGGGGCAAAGATTCGTGCGCTTTTCGTCACGGACGCGGCGCTTGAAAAATACGGCGCGGATATCGGAAAAGCGAGCTGTGACAAGATTTATTCGGTCACGGACGAGGTGTTTGCGAAACTCTCGACGGAAAACGCGCCGCAGGGCGTTTTCGCCGTTTGCGATCAGTTTTGCGCCGCGCCGCGCGAGATACGGGGAGAGCCGTTTGCGCTTTTGCTCGACGGCGTCGCCGACCCCGGAAATCTCGGCACGATCATCCGCTGCGCCGACGCGCTCGGCGTCGAATGCGTTTATATAGGCGACGACGGAGCCGACGTTTTCGCGCCGAAAACGGTGCGCGCCGCGATGGGTTCGATCTTCCGCGTCAGGACGGAGAGATGCGATGCTGTGAGCGCCGTTATGCGATTGCGCGGCGCGGGGTACAAAGTTTACGCCGCTATGCTCGACGCGCGCGCCGAGGATGTTCGCCGCACGGACGTTTCGGGCAAGGTCGCGTTTGTCGTCGGCAACGAGGGGCACGGCGTTTCGGAAAAGGTCGCCGCCGCGTGCGACGGGAGCGTAATCATTCCGATGACGGAAGGGATAGAATCGCTCAACGCCGCCGTCGCCGCGTCGCTTCTTATGTGGGAAGCGGCGAGGGGGAGACTCGAAATAAATCGGTAAGGATAAAATATGGAAAAGTACAGAACGATTTTTATTGCAACAAGATAATAAAAATGGAGGATATATGGATAACTTATATTACATCTGGCTATCCTTGCGCTGCGGAGCCGGGAGCGAAAGCGGGAGCTTTCTGCTCTCGAAATTCGGCTCGCCCGAAAAGATATACTCGCTGACGGACGACGAGATCTACGCTGTCGAGGGACTTGACAACGACACCGCCGACAAACTGACGGACAAGGACCTCGACTATCCGGAGCGCATCCTCGAATACTGCCAGAGGGAGAACGTCGGCATAATCACGCCCGACAGTCCGATATATCCCAAACGCCTTTCGCGCATATACGCAAAACCGATCGTTCTCTACTACAAGGGAAAGATACCCGACGTTGACGACAACGTGCTTATCGCGTGCGTCGGCACGCGGAATTGCACGGAGCACGGATTCAGAACGGCGTACAAACTCGGCGCGGAGCTTGCCGAAGCGGGCGCGATAGTCGTTTCGGGGATGGCGCTCGGCATCGACGCGGCGTGTGCGCGCGGCGCGCTCGCGGTCGGAGGAACGACGATCGCCGTGCTCGGATGCGGTATTGACACCATATATCCGCCGCAGAACAGGGAACTGTTCGATCAGATCGTCGCGCACGGCGCGGTTATCACCGAATACGCGCCCGGCGCGTCGCCCGACGGGGCGCATTTCCCCGTCAGAAACAGGATAATCTCCGGTCTGTCGCTCGGCACGTGCGTCGTCGAAGCCGACATGAAGAGCGGCGCACTGATCACCGCGCGCCACGCCGAAAAGCAGGGGCGCGACGTTTTCGCATTCCCCGGCAGAGTCGGCGAGGACGGAAGCTCGGGCACGAACGCGCTCATTCACAGCGGCGCGACGATGGTGCGCTCGGCAAAAGACATTCTCGAGGAATACGAGCTTTTATATCCGCACAGAATATTCACGGAACGCATAACGAAACGAAAATATTTCGTCTCGGCTGATGAAGTCCGGGCACAAGCGACGGAAAAGCGCTGGCGGCGCGAAAAAATCGCAAAAACGGAAAGTCCGAATGCTCCCGAGATGAAAAAGAATGCGGAAGAACCGACGCCGAAAGTCAAAATCGAAGAGATCGACACGTCGGCGTTTTCCGACGTGGAGCGCTCCGTTTTCGAGGCGCTGAAAACGTCGGCGTCGCCGGATGAAATTCGCTCCGCCGCATCGGGATCGCTCGGCAGAACGCTCGGCGCGGGCGAGGTGCTCGCGGCGCTGACGACGCTCGAAATACTCGGTGTTTGCCGCGCGCTTCCGGGAGGAAATTACGCGCTCGGATAAAAAAACTATTGACAAGCGGCAAGTTTCGGAATATAATTTTCGACGTATCATGTCACAAACGAAAAGGAAAAAACAATGAGCAAACTGATAATCATCGAATCGCCGTCAAAAGCGCCCGCCATCATGGCTTATCTCGGCAAAGAGTACAAAGTCCTCGCGTCAAAAGGACACGTGCGCGACCTGCCGAAGAGCTCTCTCGGCGTCGCTATCGACGACGGATTCAAACCTAAATACATCACCATTCAGGGTAAATCCGATCTTATAAATCAACTGAAAAAAGAAGCGAAAGCGGCGGACGCCGTATATTTTGCGACCGACCCTGACCGCGAGGGCGAGGCGATATCGTGGCATCTCGCAACGGTGCTCGGCATCGAGCCGGAGAAATGCCATCGCGTCGCGTTCAACGAGATCACAAAATCCGCCGTGCAGTCGGAGATCAAGAAGCCGAGGCAAATCGACATGAACCTCGTCGACGCGCAGCAGGCGCGCCGCGTTCTTGACAGGATCGTCGGATATCAGCTGAGCCCGTACCTCTGGAAAACGATCAAAAGCGGTCTTTCCGCGGGGAGAGTTCAGAGCGTTGCCGCGCGCCTCATCGTCGAGCGCGACGCGGAGATCGACGCGTTCGTCCCGAAGGAATACTACACCGTCGAGGCGGAGCTCAGAACGAACCGACGCGCCAAAGTCACGGCTAAATTTTACGGGAACAAGAACGGCAAAACGGAGCTGAATTCAAAAGAAGAGGCAGACGCCGTCATCTCCGCCTGCACAGATAAACAGTTCACGGCGGCTTCCGTCGTGAAGTCGCGCAAGGCAAAAAGCCCGCTCCCGCCGTTTGAAACGGCGACGCTCCAGCAGGACGCGTCGCGCCGCCTCGGCTTCCCATCAAAGAAGATCATGCGCGTGGCGCAGGAGCTTTATGAGGGTGTCGATCTCGGCAAGGAGCTCGGCGGAACGCACGGCGTTATCACATATATGAGAACAGACTCGCTCCGCATTTCCGAGGAGGCGAGCGCCGCCGCGCGCAGCTTCATCATAGACACATACGGCAAGGAAAACTACCCGCCGAAGCCGCGGTTTTTCAAGTCGAAGGGGTCCGCGCAGGACGCGCACGAGGCGATCCGTCCCGCCGACGTAACGCTCACCCCCGAAATGCTTAAAGGTCGGCTGTCATCGGAGCAGTATAAGCTCTACAAGCTCATCTGGGAGCGCTTTGTCGCGTCGCAGATGAAGAACGCCGAGATCGACACGACAAGCGTCGATTTCACGTGCGGCGATT
>JAFXWT010000161.1 GCA_017542695.1 Clostridia bacterium | reverse complement strand
GTCGATTACACCGTCGATATGCTCACCGCTTACGGTTTCAAACCGTATTCGCTCGGTATGGAAGTGTATCAGGGCGACAGACTTTACGTCGTAAACAGAAACAAAATGCTCATCGCGTTCTGTATCGGCTCGAAGGGAGTTGACGAGGGCTTCAGGATCCTGGCGTCGCATATAGATTCGCCGAGGCTCGACCTCAAGCAGAGACCGATTTTTGAGGACGGCGGGATCTGCTACGCGAAGACTCATTACTACGGCGGTATCAGAAAATATCAGTGGACGACGATACGGCTTGCGCTTCACGGCGTGATCACGCTGAAAGGCGGACGATGCGTCAACGTGACGATCGGAGAGGAAGAGGGTGATCCCGTATTCTGCATAAGCGATCTTCTTCCGCACCTTTCGGCGGAATACGACAAGAAAACTCTCGGTACGGCGTTTCCGGGCGAGGGATTGAACGTCATCCTTTGCGCGTCTCCCTTCACGGAGAACGGAAAGGCAGCCGAGGTGGACGATTCGGTAAAGCTCAATCTCCTTGCAAAACTCTATGAAAAATACGGAATAACCGAAGACGACCTTGCAAGCGCGGAGCTTTGCTTCGTTCCAGCCGGGCGCGCCGCCGACGTCGGTCTCGACCGCGTTCTCCTCGGCGCGTACGGACACGACGACCACGTCTGCGCTTACTCCGAACTCACCGCGTTCCTTGAAAACCTTGACGGCGAGAACTCCGTTATGTGCGTCTTCGCGGATAAGGAAGAGACGGGAAGCGACGGGCCGACCGGTATGCAGGGAAGGCTTATGATAGATGTAATGGACGAGGTCTCCCGCACTCTCGGCGCCGATCCGATAAAGGTAAGGGCGCTGTCAAAATGTCTGTCCGCGGACGTCGCGGCGGCGTTTGACCCGGCTTATCCCGACGTGTACGAAATGGCGAATTCCGCGCTGCTTTCCTGCGGCGTCGCAATAGCGAAATACACGGGCTCAAAAGGCAAATACACGACGAACGATTCCCCCGCGGAGTTTATGCGCGAGGTCGCGGACATTCTCGACAGGGCGGACGTCGTATGGCAGACCGCCGAGCTCGGCAAGGTGGACGCGGGCGGCGGCGGGACCGTCGCAAGGTTTATTTCCAGATATAATATTGACACCCTCGACATAGGAGTTCCGGTTCTTTCGATGCACGCGCCGTTCGAGATCATTTCCAAGTACGACCTTTACAGCGCTCACAAGGCTTTCAGCGCTTTCTGCAAGAGCTGATATGTTATCGAAGCTCAAAGAGACGGAAAAGCGTTACGCATCGATCGAGGAAGAGCTTGCAAAGCCCGAAACGGTCGCGGACGTTGAAAAATATACGAAGCTCATAAAAGAGTACAAATCGCTGACCCCCGTTGTCGAGAAGTACCGCGAATACGAGAGTACGAGGCGCGGCGCCGAGGACGCAAAGGAACTTATGGCGTCAGAGGAAGATCCGGAGATGAGGGCGATGGCGGAAGAAGAGTATTACACTCTGCGCGACAAGCTGCCCGTTATCGAGGAGGAGCTCAAAGTGCTTCTTCTGCCG
>JAFXWT010000160.1 GCA_017542695.1 Clostridia bacterium | reverse complement strand
TGCGCCCCCGGTTGCGACTGCGACAGATATATGGAAATATGGAACAACGTGTTCTCGCAGTATAACAACGACGGCAATGGCAATTACACCGAGCTGAAACAGAAAAACATCGACACAGGCATGGGACTCGAACGTCTCGCCTGCGTCATGCAGGGCGTCGACAGTATGTTCGACGTCGACACGATACAGAACATCATCAAGGCGATCAGCGACAAGGCGGGTGTCAAATACGGCGACGATCACAAGAAGGACATCTCCCTTCGCATCATCGCCGACCACATGAGAGCGTCGACGTTCCTGATCTGCGACGGCGTCGTTCCGTCGAACGAGGGGAGAGGTTACGTGCTCCGTCGCCTTCTCAGAAGAGCCGCGAGACACGGACGTATGCTCGGGATTTCGGGCACGTTCCTTTCTGACATCTGCGCCGTCGTCGCGCACGAAAATCTCTCGGAATATCCCGAGCTGACCGAAAAACTCGGATATATCCAAAAAGTGATCTCCATCGAGGAAGAGCGCTTCGCGGCGACGATCGACGCGGGACTTTCCATCCTCTCGAACGTGATACGTCAGGCGCTCGAGGTCGGCAGGAAAAACATTTCCGGCGACGACGCATTCAAGCTCTACGACACGTTCGGCTTCCCGATCGACCTCACGCGCGAGATCGCGCTCGAAAAGAACCTCGGCATCGACGAGGAGCAGTTCAAGGCGCTCATGCAGAGTCAGAAACAGCGCGCCCGCGAGGCGAGAGCAAACGTTTCGGGATGGAGCGACGCGTCAAAATCACTTCTCACAGAATTTGAAAAAACCGAATTTCTCGGCTATACGGCGACAAAATGCGAAGCGAAGATCATCGGCATCATCGCCGACGATATGAGCGTTGAGCGCGTCACCGAGGGCGAATGCACGATAATCCTCGATAAAACCGTATTCTACGGCGAGGGCGGCGGTCAGGTCGGCGACACCGGCGTCATTTACGATAAGGACACACTCATTTCCGTCACCGATACAAAGAAAGCCGACGGCGTTTACGCGCACATCTGCACGCTTGCCGACGGCGACGTCGCGGTGGGCGACACAGTTCGCGCCGAGATCGACGAGAATCGCCGCGACGCGATAAAGAGAAATCACTCGGCGGCGCATCTGCTTCAGGCGGCGCTCCGTCAGGTGCTCGGATCACACGTTGAACAGGCGGGATCATACGTCGACGAACGCCGCGTGCGCTTCGACTTCTCACATTTCGAGGCAATGAACGACAAGCAGATCAAGGCGGTCGAGGCGCTCGTCAACGCGCACATTCTGCTCGGCGAGCCGATCACGACAGTCGAAACGGACATCGAAACGGCGAGAAAAGCCGGAGCCATGGCGCTGTTCGGCGAAAAATACGGCAAAGTCGTCCGCATGGTCAGAATGGGTGAGTTCTCGACCGAGCTCTGCGGCGGCACACATCTTGATAACACGGGCAAAGTCGGTCTGTTTAAAATAATTTCCGAGTCGAGCGTCGCGGCGGGCGTCCGCCGTATTGAAGGCACGACGGGACTCGGGCTTCTCGAATACTACGCCGAAAAAGAGGCGCTCATCGCCGACACGGCGAAAGAGCTGAAATCTACGGAGAGCGACATTGCGCAGCACGCGGCGGCGCTCCAGAGCGAGCTTAAAGCGGCGAAAGCCGAAATATCCGCGCTTGAATCGAAGATCGCGCAGGGCAAGCTCTCAAATCTCGCGGACGGCGCAAAGAAAATCGGCAAATTCGACGTTGTGACGGCGCGCGTCGACGACGTATCGCTCGACGCGGTACGCAACGTCTGCGACGACATCCGCGCAAAAATGCCGATGTCGGTTGCCGTGATCGCGCTCGTTTCCGACGGAAAGCTGAATTTCGTCTGCTCCTGCGGCGCTGACGCCGTTAAATCAGGCGCCAATGCAGGCAAGATAGTCAAAGAGATCGCGTCGATTTGCGGCGGAGGCGGCGGCGGCCGTCCCGACAGTGCGACGGCGGGCGGCAAAGATATATCGAAAGTCGCCGATGCGCTTGCGGCAGTCGGCGGTATCATTGAAAAAATATGAGGTGTAATATGGAAAACTGCATTTTCTGCAAAATAGCCGTCGGTGATATCCCGTCGAAAAAGGCGTATGAGGACGACAAGATCCTCGCGTTCCACGACATAAATCCTCAGGCGCCCGTTCACATTCTCGTTATTCCGAAAGAACATATAGGAAGCGCCGACGAGATCACGGCTGAAAATTCCGGCATTATTTCATACATTTTCGAGAAGATTCCCGTGATCGCCAAAGAGGTGGGACTCAAAAACGGATACCGCATAATTTC
Source organism: Clostridia bacterium (assembly GCA_017542695.1). The sequence continues at coordinate 2,054 of JAFXWT010000160.1, read as the reverse complement.
AAACTGCGGCCCCGACGCCTGCCAAAGCGTTCATCACATCCATTTCCACATTCTCGGCGGCGCGCAGCTCGCCGACAAAATGGCGTAAATACAGACACAATATGCAAAAACTCCGTGCCTTCCGGCACGGAGTTTTTGCGACAAATAAATTAAAACCATATAGCGAGAAGAAATATCCATGTGAATGACTAACGCCGCAAAAAACCGTTGTGCAGACAGTCGTTTTGCCTTGTTAGCCCGCGCTAACACAATCATTATATCACGCGTTTTTAATTTTGTCAAGATGAAAATCGCAAAAAATCGAATTTTTACAAAAAAACGCGGACAACCAACGGTCGCCCCTGCGGTCATTGCAAAGAACGCGCTGAAAGTGCGCGGCGCGGCGTCCCGTCGCGGAGCGGCATATCGCGTTTGCGACAGCGAACATATTTCTTTTCCGCGCACTTCGCGGAAAAGAAAAGCACGCCGCGGCGTGCTTTTTCCTATTCTTATTTTATCTTCTTCCCGTCCGAGAAAGCGTTTCCGACTTTTTCTCCGATAGCGAGATACGCATTGTTCACGGGATCGAACGTGAGCGGGCGAAGCTTCGCGGGGTCGATCTTGGCGTCCGTCAAGACGCTCTCGTCGGCGCTGACGTTGATTATCTGCCCTACCGTCATCCCCGTCTCGCCGTCGCGCGATACGAGTTTACATTCGAGCGCCATTTTGAGTTCGTTTATCACAGGCGCGTCGACGAATTTGCTCCTTGTTACCGTAAAACCCGCTTTTTCGACCTTTTTCGGCTCATTGTTAGCCGAAACGATGCCGAGATAATCGCACTCGGCGACGTGATCCGCGTCCGCAACGGACACGGTGAACGCGCCTGTGCGCCTGATGTTTGCAACCGTCTTGTGCGGCTCCGAAAGGCAGATCGAGATCTGATTCACGTCCGAAATTCCACCCCACGCGGCGTTCATAACGTCGGCTGTGCCGTCCTCGTTATACGTCGCGATCATCAGAACGGGCATCGGATAAAGATATGTTTTTGCTCCGAGATCATTTTTCATTTCAGTTTCCCCTTTCATATTTTTTGTCTGCGCGTCGCTTGATCAGCACGTAGACGATGAAATACAGAATAACGCTGTAAACGATACCGACTATGATATCGAGTATCGCGTGTTGTTTTACAAACGCCGTCGAAATTATTATAAGTATCGCAAGCGCGACGACGGCGCAGCCGAGTGCCTTGTGCCCTCTCAGTTTAGAGTCATAGAAGCCGAACACCGCCATCATCGAGCCGACAACATGTAAACTCGGCATGACGTTGGTATATGTATCGTTTTTCCAGATGAAATTATTTAGCAGCCACGTTGCGAGATTATTTCGCCCGAGCGCGTCTGTGTCGGGGCGGAAATCAGCCGCCGTGCCGTTCGGAAAAATCGGGCTGAACACGATAAACAGCGAAAACCCGATGATCATATAGCACATAAACCGCGAAAACGCGCGCGCGTCGGTGAACGAAAGGTACACCGCCACGGCGGCCATAAACGGATACCACAGAATGTACGGTATCACCGCCCATTCAAAAAACGGTATTGTGTAGTCGACGGGCAGCAGCATCGACGTGAACGCGTGGTCATTCGTTATAATGCCCTCGATGATAAAAAACGCCGCGGCGTATATCGGAACATAGAGATAAAGAAGAAAATGCTTGTATTTGCCGAATTTGCTCAATTTAACACCTCAATCAATCGACGACGTCGCTATGATGTCCGATTCTCCGAAGATGTTTTCGATCACGACGTCGCCCGCTTTAACGGGAGCCGTCACTTTTGTTTTGTTGATAAGTTCCATCGCGTCGAACAGCCTGCCTTTCGATATCGGCGCTTTCGACTTGACGGCGACGTACTTCCCCGCGCGGTTCGATACAGCGACTGTCGTCGTCAGCGTTCGAGTCGGGTGTGTCAGCTCGGCGACGGCGTATTTTTCGCCGCGCGGGCATCTGTTGCCCGTCACTTTGATGTTTTCGCCGTCGATCTCGGCGGTGAGAAAGCAGCCGATCGGGCAGTTTATGC
>JAFXWT010000159.1 GCA_017542695.1 Clostridia bacterium | reverse complement strand
GGGAAGATCGCAGAAACGGGGAAGAAATTATTTGCTCTCGGTGAACTGACGCGCAAAAGCGTCGGCGGGCAGGAATACAACGCGGAGGGGAAAACGATCCGCATTGATACCGGGAAAGACGTAACGATCGACGAACAGGATCCGATCGCGTCCGTCTCGAAAGAAGGCGTCGTATTCAATCTGAAAAACGGCGATACCGTAAACGCAAAGGATCTGAGCCTTCCTACGCGTGACGAAACGATCATCGTCAACGGGATCAAAAATATCTCCAGTCGTTACGGCATGGACGCCAATACCGCGAACGCGATCTACGCGGCCGCTCGTACAGAAGCGTCTGTCAGCGGAGCCGGAAGCGTGATGGGCGCGGCGATCCTTGCGTATAACTACGGGATGAGCAATAACCGCAGCTTGTTCAATAGCGATATTTCCGGGAAGGTCAATTCCCTCTCAAAAGTCGGTAGACGCTTTGCAGAATTCATGTACGAGCAAGGGCAGAAGAATAAGCAGAAGCAGAACCGCGGCATCAAAGCCGAGGAGGATACCGTACGTCGCCTTAAAGGCGACAAAATGCGGGAATCCACCGCTTCCGTAAACGTGAGCGAAGAAGCACAGAAGGTATTATCCGAAAGCAAAGACCAATCGAAGAACGACGCGGTGGAATTCATGGGCGCTCTTGCCGACGCGAGTGATATCGATTTCAACGTCGTAACGGATCTGAAAAACGAGAACAGCAAAAAAATAAACGCGCAATTCCGCTACGTGAACGGACGCGCGACCATTGATATTGACGTCAACGCAAAATTTGACGAGAAGTCCGTGCTGGCGTACACGCTTGCACATGAGCTGACGCATTTTATCCGCGACTGGTCCCCGGCAAAGTATCAGACGCTGGCGGATTTCCTCATCCGCAACTATCAGGATATCGGAGAGGGCGAGAATATCGACACGCTGATTTGGGAGCGCATGGAAAAAGGAATGTCCCACGCACTCGCGGTGGAAGAGCTTGTCGCGGAATCGTGCCAGCGCTTCCTTGTGGACGGCGACGCCTACAAGATGATCCGGCGCCTTGCCGTGAAGGACCGGAACCTTGTGCAGAAGATGGCGGATCGAATCAAGAATCTTGCCGACAGATTGAGAGGCGAATACAAAGACCGCCGCGCGCAGGGGTCGGAGCAGATCCTTCTGACGAAGTCCGTGGAAACGCTCGACCGTCTCCATAAGATGTGGACGAACGCGCTTGCCGACGCTGCGCTGAACTATCGCGCCTCTTCCGACAAGACCCGCGCAAAGGTTGCAAAAACGGCGAATAATAGGTATCAGCTTTCGGATGTTCCAACCGAGGATGAGATTGAAGAGAACATTTCTGCGGTTGCCGAAATGGATTCCGTAAAGGAACTCACTGGGAAAGAATTTGAAAAGGGAGAGGTGGATCTCGTTACGCAAGTAACAAACTTTTTCGATTCTCTCGGAAATGTTGTACATACGGACAATGGTGATATTGAAATAAGCAGAAGAGGGGCAAAGTCATCCATCGGGCACGGAATCGGAAGAAAAAAAGCAGCCGCGTTTGCCGCTGTTCCGGATGTGCTCAAAAACGGAAAAATCATCGACTTCCAGAAAAACTGGAGAGGGAGAGGATACGATACCGTTGTCATTGCGGCTCCTATCTCTATCGGGCAAACAAAGTATTATATGGGTTGCGTCGTGAACATCGAGACAGACCGAAATTATTATTATCTTCACGAGGTTGCAATTCAAGAAAAAGGAGACAGCGTTTCGTTCAAGACTGGGACCGCAAAAAGCGGCACTCCCAGCG
>JAFXWT010000158.1 GCA_017542695.1 Clostridia bacterium | reverse complement strand
CTTCCTATAGTGTTTGAGGTGTTCGTTAACTTGATTCTTTTCGTGTTGCGGTTTCACGTTTTTGGCATACGCATTAAGCATCACTGCGATTTTATAGTTGATAACTGCGGAAGTTATATCATTGATATACCGTGCAAAATCATCTGAAAACAGAAGAAATGCAGCCAAAGTATCTGCATTTGAAAAATCATCTTCACCGTTCATACAACCTATCCTCCGTAACAATTGAGGAAAATGTCTCGGAGCTCAGGGGTTAAGGAAATGAGACGTGTATAATTGATCACAATAGACGATGAAGACGACTTGAGGGTTTCATAGCATTCAACGGCTAATTCTCCGTCGCGAGATGCCATTTTTTTAAGCAGTGGAAATATATGCTTGATTTCGGCAGTATATTTTTCCTCGATAGCTTTTCGACGGGCTTCAAGTTCGGAACGCTCGTCGCCCATGGAATGCCTGATTTTCTCCGATAGTACCCCGAATTCTTGGTTATAGATCTGTGCGGCAACTTGGTGGCTCCAAAATTCAATGTAGCTCCTATTGAATGATTCGATGGACTCAATGGATTCGATGGAATTTGAGATTTTTTTGGTCATATAAAAGACCCTCCTTGTAATATATAATTATTTGCTTGAAAGTCACTCAAAATCAACTTTCTGACCATATTATAACACATAGTTTCTTGAAAGTCAATACTTTTTTCTATTTTTTTGAAAAAAGTTGATTTTCAGTGAAATTTGTTGTATAATTGATATAAATCAATACGCGAGGTGTATTATGAAAACCGGCGAGATCATACAAAAATTAAGAAAAGAACGGAAAATGACTCAGGATCAACTTGCCAACCTGCTTGGGTACAGAAGCAAATCAACGATTTGTAAAATTGAAAACGACGAAATTGAGTTGACCAAAAACAAACTTTCTTCCATTGCAAACATTTTCGGAGTGGACATAAATACTCTGATGGGAGACAAGCAAGAACAATCTGTTGAGAAAATCGCAAGTATTTACATTAAAGAGGCATACGGCCAACCCGGCGTTGATATTATGAGTTCATTTTCCAAACTCAATCCTGCCGGACAACAGAAAGCTGTCGAGGACGTGGCCGATTTGACAGAGATACCAAAGTATAAAAAATAATAATTGCCGCGTCGGAAGACGCGGCTTTTTATATATGCTATGAACTACAGGTACACTTTCATTTCTATTGTCCCTGTGATATACTATTTTCATCGCGGGTCACAATCGACCGTCACTGCCCACGTTGGGTGTTTTTTTCATTGGTGGTTTCCCCGCCAAAAAATCGCGCGCGGGCGACATCAATCATAGATGTCGCCCGCGACTTTTTGTCTGTATAAAATCTATACAAAATCTGTCTTTTTGTCGGGCGTCGTCACCCCGCCCGCGACGCCCGACGATCCGGCTGCACGTTCACCGCAATAGCCAACAGCAAACCGTTTCTTTACGCTCCCGCTTTACTCGTTGACAAATCAACGCGTAACGGGGAGCGCGTGACCTTTTTCGCGCCCGAAATACGTGTGAACGCAGCAATGGCGCTTACGCTCTGTCGCCGCATTCACAGCGCGAAAAGGTCATTTCGTTTTGCCCGCCTCCGAAAAAAACGAGCCGCAGACTTTCGTCGCGGCTCACTTTTTTCTCCGGGTAGGGCAATAAATTATAGTAAGATGCCCAAATCTGTGTAATTATCTTTTTCTTTTAATGACTATTGCCGCACCGAGCGTTGCAATAAGGACGGTCATTGCGCTCGCGACACCGATGAACGATCCACAGCCGCCATTCGTTGTTTCGCCCTGCTGAGTTCCGGTCGTCGATCTGGTTGTAGACGTGCCGGTCGTTCCCTGCGTGCTTTCGGGGTTTGTTGAAACAGTCACGTCAGTTGTAGCCACGCCGTCTATCGAGAGAATCGCGATGGTGTGCGTCCCTTCGGAAAGCGTTTTGAGGAACTCATCCGTGAACGTGACGATCGTCGAACCTTCGGTTACCGTGTAATACTTCGGATCGACAAGTTCGTCATCAACCATTACGCCGACAAAATCCTTTATATCCGCTTCTGATCTGACGGAAAGACCGCCCCCCGAAGTCGGAGTCCAGGTTGAATTGCCGCCGTCAAGAATATTGTATGTTTTTGGCGTATACTCTTCTGTTTCGGTATAGCCGCAAACAGTGCAATGACGTGTTCTTTCGTTTTTGTCAACGCTCTTTTGCGTTATCTTCCAAGAGCCGAATGTATGTGCCGAAAGATCTGATGTTGCTCCGTCGCCCGATGTGCAAGCGTGCCAGTGAGACGTTTCGTCGTACTTCCATTCGTCACCGAACTTGTGCGTATGACCGAGCGCCTGTTTCAGAATATATCCGCAAACTACGCAAACCTGCGGCTCTGTCTCTGTCGCTTCCTTGCCCGGTACGTGCTCGGCAACGTCCGCCTTAAGACCGCAAACCGTGCAAACGTGCCAATGGCTCGTTCCGTCGCTCGACCAAACTTCCGCAAATTTATGCGTTGTTTCACGAACCTGTTCGCAAACGTTACACGTCTTGTCACAGTCGTTGTCGTATGTGTGAACTCCCGTAGGATTGATATCTTCCGTCTTGGTCGCTCCACACTTCGTGCAGGTGTACGTTTTAACGCCTTTCGCAACACACGTCGGAGTCTTTGTAACGACTCCCGCATTCCATACGTGATCTTCGGTTTCTTTGTTTGTTCCGCAGACCGTACATGTGTGTGTATGCGTCGTTCCGTTCTGATCGTCTACCCACGAGCCCCACGTATGAACGCCTGTCGGGTCAACGTCTTCTGTCTTTGTTGCGCCGCACACCGTACAGGTGTATGTCTTCGTGCCTTTAGCAACACAAGTAGGAGCAGTTGTTACAACTCCCGCATTCCACGCGTGATCTTCCGTTTCCTTGTTTGTTCCGCAGACCGTACAGGTGTGCGTGTGCGTCGTGCCGTTCTGATCATCTACCCAATTGCCGTATGTATGAACTCCCGTCGGATCAACGTCTTCAGTCTTGGTCGCACCGCACTTCGTGCAGGTGTATGTTTTAACGCCCTTCGCAACACAAGTAGGAGCGGTTGTAACAACTCCCGCGTTCCAAGTGTGATTTTCCGTCTCGCTCTCCGTGCCGCATTCTGTGCAGGTATGTGTATGCGTCGTGCCGTTCTGGTCGTCTACCCACGCGCCGTATGTATGATCTGATTTAGAGATCTGTTCGTGACCGCTGATAAATTCACCGCAAACGTCGCATTTTACATCTGCAGTATACCCGACGCTTTGACACGTTGCGGGAACGGCATCGACGTTTGTCGTTGAGCCTGTATGCGAACAAGTAACGGTTATTGTCCCAAGTGTAACATTCTCCACGATATTATCGCCGACTTCCGGCTCAAGAGTTACGGTGGCCGTTATCTGACACGATGCGCCTATCTCGGCGTTATCCTTTACTCTCACCGTAAATGTTAGAACATCGCCGCCGAAAGACACCGCGCTCGTATACGCAAACACGCCCATTCCGTTGCTCGGTGTAAAACTTGACATAAATGAACCGGGTGCAGAAAGCGTTCCGGATTCGATTTCCACAATGCTGCTGTCGTAATTGATTGATACAGAGCCGGATTGTATTCCGCTGTAAGAAGAAATACTGACCGTAAACGACTCCGTATCATTTCTGTCGGTAGCGTATGTTGCCGTTGTTATCAAAAAGGTACACGCCAACACAATCGCCAGGATTAAAAAAGCTTTTTTCATTTTGGATATCCTTTCAATTTATTTTTTCAAATCGGGTAATTATTTGGGAAAAATATGTGATAAAGCAAGTAGATCGCGTCGCGGGAATTCAAAACGCCGTTTCCGTCAAAGTCGCAGTCTTGATTTACAGTGTAGTCATTCGGGAAGAATATATGGTAAAGAAGATGGATCGCGTCGCGGGAGTTTATTATTCCGTTCCCATCAACGTCTCCTATTTTCACTTCAACTACCGAAATATTTCCGCACGTCGTCACAGACGGCTTTTCCGTTTCAAAATCATTGATATCCGATATTGTCAGCGCTTTTGCATTAAACTTAAAATCATAAGTGTGCGCGTGGGATATGAAATATGAAAATCTCGAGCCGAACGACTCGGGATTGAACAGCATGATAACAATATGATTGACAAATTGAAAAAATCATGTTAAAATATAAGTGACAACAATATTGAAATAACTTCACAGGACAAACCTATTTGTTTTTTGGAGGTACCCATGAAAAAAATCATTTCTTTCATTGTTGCCATTGCAATCATCATTATCTTTTCATCTGTTCCAATAAATGCAATAGGCACAATCGGCAAATCGACGCTGAAAATCAGAAGCGACACGGATTTGGATTTATCAAGCATTAAAATCAAAGTGTCATCAGTCAAAAGAACATTGGAATCTGAAAAACTTGAACGAATTGAAAAAAACGAATCATTTATTGTTAACGCAAGTGCAACCGGAGACGTCTTTTTCAAAAAGCCCAATGATCAATATTCCATTGAAATTCTTCTTGAATCGCTTCCCGCGGGATATGGGATAAAACGCAGCATTATTTACTGCGACAATAGGAGTACGGACCCAACCGTCATCAGTTTATATGAAATTGATGATATTGAGCCCGTTTTTATTTATAATGACATAAATATCAGATTCAAAAACAAAAATGGCGACTACTTGCATACAAATTATAAAATAACGGAAAACCCAATAAAAACATCTCAATCAACATCATTAAACCATGAAAACGACAACATTGTTGCGCTTTACAGCGGAAAAGTCAATGCAAACGGAAAAATATTTGACTATGCTATTTCAAAAGAATACTCTGTCAAAAATGACCTTGAGCGTGTTTCAACGCTATACGCACTGGGCGAAATCACGTATGACGACTATATATTAAGTTTTTGCGATATTATTAATAGAGGGCCTAAATCTGCTTTCTGCACATCGGATATTATTTATCAACTTGATTGTTTATTTGAAAAATCACAGGATAATAGCAAACAAAAAGAACTGATTGCGGCAACAAGAAACGCTCTTTATTATACTTCTGAAAAATTTGACTCTGTCGTTAGCATAAATTACCCGTGCAACAATGTGTCAAATTGCTCATCAAACGGATCGCATATCATTTCGGTTTTCTACGATTCTTCGGAAACAACAAATCTCAAAGCAAGAAAGGTTGCATACGAGGCAAGAAAAGTATTAAGTTTTTATTCTGTCGAAGGATTTAATTGCCCAAATCGGTTGAATACCTCACCGACTCACGTGGATATCACAACAAATTATCAACCTTGTATATGTATTGTTTTGTCAAATGAATTTACGGGTTTAGGGTTAACATTCACAGAAATTCCAAACACAGAAGGCTTTGTGATGGTAAGCGAAAACATATTGTATTCAGATATTTATAAAACTGTCCTTGCTCATGAACTATTTCATCTTATCCAAAAAACGTATCTTTTAACCAACGATAACGATATTTGGATCAAAGAATCTTCAGCAAATTTAGGCGCTGCTCTATATGCTGACAGCATTGGAGAACTGACATCTCATTTGTATGAATGGAAAGACGGTGTTAAAGACTATTATCAAACCGCTGAATACAACCTAACAAAAAAGATATCCGGCAATTATCGCCACTATTCCATTGTGTTTCCACTGATATTACATCAAATGCTCGGAGGCGCCTCTGCTTTATCTGATATCTTCAATGAAATAAAGCTTATGCGTCAAATGATTTCGGCGAACAATTACTCAAATCAAGAAATATTGGCGGCGATTGATTCTGTGGCATCATCTTATTCAAGCACTTACAATTTGAGGACAATATTAGAGCAGTTTGGATACAATAATTTCTTGGGATATAGGCCATACAATTTGTTATCTTCGGCATCTTGGGGAAACAGCACAAAAGTAAGCTTAATCCCTTTGGCAATGTCTTCTTCATCTGCGTGCTCAATAGATGAATTGGGTTATGCTTATTTCAAGCTGTCATCTTCACCGCAAACCGTTCCGTTAAGAATTATAACCGCAAGCACTGAACCAACGGCATCTACAGTATACATTATTGAATCAATGTCCGGTAATGTTCTTTCTTCGACAAAATATACAATGACAGGAAGTACGCTTAATTTGAATTATTCATTTGCATCGTCCGCAACAGATTTGATAATAATCGTCGAATGCACTTCGACAATATATGGCGCGTATTCGATAGTATACGTGAACTGATTATGGAGGAAATATGAAAAACAAACCTTTCTTTTTGTCAATTATTTCTATTGTTTTGACAATATTTCTTTTCCCGTTTTCAAGTTGCACGATATCTCCAGTGACGACTGCGTCGTCTTCATCATTTGCGACAGCGCAGTCCGAGACTACAAGCAGCAGCACTCCGGCAATCGTAACACCGGATAGCAAATATAAAGTGCAGATCAAAAACCCGAAAGAAGTACTCGAGTCAATAACGCCCGTAGTATTTTCGACAAAATATCCGCTTGATCTGAATTACGGCGGAAACGGATGGGATACAGTCGACAGCATCATTTCCGATGTTTCATGCAGCGATGCCGACATCGGTCAAGTCAGTGCATCCGACCTGACAGTAATCACGTCGGGCGATGAAAAGGCAGAAATCGAAGGATTTTTAATATACACCATTGACGGAGATTTTTTAGCTATATATGCCGCGGATCAGCTACCTCAACTTTCCAAAGGAACATATTACGTTGTGGCAATCATGAAAAACGAAGATGTGATTATTTGCTTTAAGGTGATTCAAACAAAAGAGCCGATAAAAAAGTATTTTCTTTATGAAGATGCGGAAAATGAAAAAGGCATTATTGTTCAAGGAAACGACCAGATCGAAGTGCCAAGCCTATTGTACGACTACACATCCATATATGAAAAAGGATATATTGATATGTGTATCTACACCACGTCTCAAAGCAACCTCAAAGCGTATGTCGATAAACACGAGGAAATGCCTATTTTCAGCTCAAAAAAAGGATCTGTTTCATTTCACGGAAAAGATCATGAAAAATCATCGGGCCTTTACATCTTCAAGGACACCGGTGAGAATGCGATTGAACGCTTTGAAAGCGTCGACGTTTCACAAATCGAACACCTTGAAAAAGGCGAATATTACTGTCTTTTTACGTGGGGCAGAACCGGCAGATATATCCTCGGAATGAACGAAACCTATTCTTTCTGCGCCGCATTCAAATATATTGTCGAATGAAAAATCCCGAGCCGTTTGGCTCGGGATTTTCATTTTCTGCGATCAATATGCTTCTGCAACGACATCAGGATCGACAAAATCGATCCGCGTTATATATGATTTTGAATTCAGTATTCTTTCAAATTCCTCTTCGGTCAAAGTCAGGTACATTTTATCTGATATTCCGGCGTGTATCGTTCCATGTTCGTCATATTCAAAACACTTGATATCTATTCCCGAATACCGTATCATTTTTTCGCTGTAGACTTCTCGGCTGTGTCTTATAAAATCAATTTCTTTGTTGTTGTCGACCTCCTGTCCCGCGATGTAAAAGCTGTAATAAAGCTCATTCATAATTATCCCACTGTAACCGATTCCGTGCAAACGTATCATAAAAATGCATTTGTCGGTTTTCAGGAATTTTTCTCTCGCCATGCGGATGTCGCTCTAGCTGTAAAACGGCGTTGCCAGAGGGAGCTCATACAGGGCATATCCCACGCTGTACGTTTCGTGTCCAGGTATCGCGCCGAGCTTGTCAAGTTGACTTTTGTTCACGATAATGACCGTACCTTTTCCCCAAAAGTACGTTTCTATCCCGAGACTTTCAAAATATTTGTGCAGTTCAAACATCACGATCTTTTTGTCGTCTCCACTCTGTGCCGTGTCATGCGCGAAAACCTCAACAGCAATCCTGTAATACTGAATGACATCGTTAAAAATCGATTTTATGACGACGGCGTCCTTTGAATTCATCACCATCTGATAAATGTCATCATTCGATTTGTCTCCGAAATATACGTCTTCAAGATCGGTGGGAAGCACTGGATCAACTTTTATGCTCACCTCCGCTGTCGTCGATTTACTTGTTTCTGTCAAGACCGTTGTCGCTTCAATGCTCTCACTCGATGATGTTGCGATTTCCGAAGTCGTTGTCTGTTTTTCGGTCAACGGAACAATCGGCGCGACCGCGCAGGATGAAATAAACAAAATCGCAATCGTCAGAGACAATGCTATAGCAAGAAAAATAGAGATAAAGACTTTCTTTTTTGTTTTTTAATAACATAAATACACCTCATTTCATTGAAAACGTCGCTCTGTTCCGATTTCGTATGCTTATCTCAAAAGTTAAGATAATTACATACTGATAAAAAACACCCGATAAATCAATGCTATCGCGTTGAATACCGGGTGTCCGTTATTATCTTTTAATGTGATATCTTCGTTAAAATGTCGTGTCTGTCAAAAAATCAAAATGAAACATATACGTGTTTTTTCAACCACCTCGCTTTTTTCAAAAAAACATTTGATTTGCGAACTTTTTCATCGGTCATATATATGTTACCATACTTTTTTCAAATTGTCAATAAATATTTCGGAAAGTGCGTTTTTCAATGTCTTTTATCACCGGATTTCTATAAATATATGACCTCTCAATACACTTGACAATCACACAAAAACATAGTAAAATAAAAAAGCGAAGATTTGATATAGTCTTTCGCCCTGTTATCACAGACGATAACAAAATGATAAACCCCCTGCCGATAGCGTGGGTAGTATAAATAATCGAAGTTATCAAAAGCAACTTGAATACCATATGCAATATTGCATAAACAAAAATGTTTAGTACGAGTTGAGTGGGAATGATTTTTATTAAAATATGAAATACGGACGGCGCAAAAGCGCCGCCCGCAAGTTTTTTTCGGCATTTTTTCATTCGCCACTTGCATTTTTGATAAAGATGTGTTATACTTGTTTCACGTCAGAATACGCGAGCGTAGTTTAGTGGCAGAACCCGAGCTTCCCAAGCTCGTCGTGCGGGTTCGATTCCCGTCGCTCGCTCCATAAAAAGTCCGACAACGTCGGGCTTTTTTATTTTCACTTTTTCGGAACAAGTATGAACATCACTCCGTCAAGCTGTTTCATTTCGCTGTCGGAGAGGCCCGGATTGCCCTGTTTTGCGATGTTGAACGCGCGCAAAGTATAGCTGCCCCACCACGACTCCGTCACCTCGACGACAGGCGTCGTCACGTTCGCGGGGCGCGACGAGGATGAGTTCTTTGTATTGAGATTTACCCAACCCTCCGGTCTGTACTGATATCCATCGGCGAGCACGATGAGCGAGCCGACGGGTATCTCGTCCTTTGTGAATTTCTTCGATGTTGCCGCGAACTGATTTATGTTAGACGCGGTGCTGCCGCCCACACGACTGACGATGTTCGGGTTCGACGTCGAGTTATAGTAAGCGTAGAACGTGATCTCATATTTCATGATCTCGTAATCCGCATAGTCGTACCCCGCCGCCTTGACGAGCTGTTCGACGTCGATATCGACCTGTTCCGTGCCGGGAAGCGTCGGTATCTCTGCGTTCGGATCGTTCGGAACAAGGATGGCGAAAGCGTTTGCAAGGTCTTTCATTTCCGCTTCGGAAAGGTTCGGGTTGCCCTTCTTCGCTATGTTGAACGCGCGGAACTCGAACTCACCCCACCAATCGTCCGTTACCGCGGTGACGTTGACTATGACGTTATCCGGGCGGTCGGCGGATTTGTTGACGGACGTCAGCTTCTTCCAGCCCTCCGGTCTGTACTGATGACCGTCGGTTACGACGATGAGCGTGCCTTTCGGCAGATCGCTCTTTTTATATATTTTCGTGCACGCGAACTGCGCGAGGTTCGACGCAGTCGAGCCGTTCGCCGCACTGATGACATCGGATCCGCTCGTCGAATTGTAGTAAGCGTTATACGTCAGCCCGAGGTCGAGAGCGGTATATTTCGACATATCTATGCCGAACGACGTCATGACCTCTTCGATAGTCGTCGCTTGCTTGTCTGTCGCCTCCGTCACATCAAACGGGTTAGCGTAAGCGTTGTTGACGGCTTCCTTTATCGTGTCGAGCAGGCGTGGCGTGATCGTGCCGGACGGCACCCACGTAACATTGTCGATACTGACTCCCGAAAGCTGTTTTACCCACATCATGCTCGCTATGTACCGTCCGACGTCATACGAAAGATGCAGATTGTCTCTCGACAGATTGTCACCGAAATAGCTCGTGCGCACGTTCTGAACAGCCGTACCCGTCGGAATGACGAACGAGATCTCGTCCCTCGGCAGAATAAGCGTCTTGACGGTGCTTACGATAGCGTTATACATCGTCGTCTGGTTGTATCCGTAATTTTTGAACGAGGAATAGTCAGAGTCGATCGGATACGCCCATGTCATGTGCCAGAAAATCTCGGCGTTCGGAGCGTGCTCCTTGATGAAGTCGATGATCTGAGTCAGGTACGGCTCGTACGTCTCCGGTCTGCCGCTGTCGCCGCTGACCTGTTGGATGGAGATGTAGTCCCAATCAACTTCGTTTATTTCGGTGGCAAGGTTCGAGCCCCTCGATTTCCACGTGCCGTCTGTGTTGTAATAATAGGTGTACCCCTTTGCCTTTGACTTGAGGTTCGCTGCGTGCGTCTGAAGTGAGCAGCCGCCGATGTAGAGATTGCCGAGCACGATCTCTTCATACCCGACCTCTTTCGCGATCTGGTAGACGTACTCCATCGCGTCGACTGAGAAGCTGTTGCCGACAGCGAGGACTTTCAGCGATTTTTTCGTCGGCGTCGTCGGGATAACGCACACCGTCGTCTCCGCTGTGGTGGCCTCGGTCGTGGCTTCCGTCGCGGCTTCGGTCGTCGCGACCGTCGTCGGTTCGGGGGCGGCGGTCGTCGCCGCTGTCGTCGCTGTCGTCTCGACGGCATCAGTCACGGACGTCGGAACGACCGTCTCGCCGCACGCCGAAAGCATTACCATACCCATTACGAGCGAAAGAATGAACATGAGCGATAAGATTCTTTTCATAGTGCCCTCCAATAGTTTGTCATTGTTTATCTGTATTTTATCACCATATTCCGTCATTGTCAAACAAAATGCCCATTTTTTACGTTTATCATAAAATCGGGCGGCGATTTTTAGATATTTTTTCACTTTTTCCGTCTTGAAATTGACAAACGCCGCCTCATCATGTATAATAAATTATGTATTATTATTTTTCGAGGAGCGGTATGGTCATTTTAAGCGTTAACGGTATAACCGTCGAATACGGCACGGACGTCGTGCTTCATAATATCGGCTTCTCGATAAACGAGGGCGACAGACTCGGGATCGTCGGTGTCAACGGCGCAGGCAAATCGACACTGCTCCGCATCATTGCAGGCGAGCAGGAGCCGAGTGCGGGAAACGTGTTCGTTTCAAAGGGACACCGCGTTGCCATGCTCGAGCAAAACGCGATGCTCGAAAGCGAAAAGACCGTCTATGACGAAATGCTCTCGGCATTCGATGAGCAAGTCAAAGCGGAGGAAAAGCTCGACGTGCTGAGCCGCGAGATCGAGCGCCGATCGGGTGATGCGCACGATGATTTATACAATAGTATAATATCCGAATATTCAGCGCTGACCGAGCGTTTTAAGAATATCGGCGGTTACGAATACAAATCACGAATCCGCTCGATGCTCTCCCATTTCGGCTTCGACGATCAGGCGCAGGAAAGGCGCATCTCTTCCCTTTCGGGCGGCGAGCGAACGCGGCTTGCGCTCGTCCGACTGCTCCTTCAGGCGCCCGACATCTTAATGCTCGACGAGCCGACGAACCACCTCGACACAAAGACGCTCGAATGGCTCGAGAGCCATCTTTGCGCGTACCCGAAGACGCTGATCGTCGTCTCGCACGACAGATATTTTCTCGACCGCGTGGCAACGAAAATGCTCGACATCGAGCACACGGAAGCGACGATCTACACCGGAAACTACACGGCGTTTGCGACACAAAAAGCCGAGGCGCAGAAAACGCTCGCGCGCAAATACGAGCATCAGCAAAAGGAGATCGCGCGCATCGAGGGCATAATTGCAAAGCAGCGACATTTCGGTCAGGAGCGCAACTTCATCACCATCGCGTCAAAGCAAAAGCAGATCGAACACATGGAAAAAATCGACGCGCCGAAAGCCGCGCCGAAAAACATAAAAATGAGCTTTCGCTCGGCGGGCGAGAGCGGCAACGAGGTCATCGTATGCGAGAATATCGAAAAGTCATTCGGCGCGAAAAAAGTACTCCACGACTTGAGTTTTCTCGTTCGGCGCGGCGACAGAGTCGTCGTTATCGGACCGAACGGATGCGGAAAATCGACACTTATCAAAATCATCGACGGGCAGCTTGAAGCCGACGGCGGCGTATGCGAATTCGGAGCGAACACGGTCATCGGCTACTACGATCAGGAGCAGAAAACGCTCGACGACGAGCGCACGGTGCTCGAAGAACTCGTCGCTGCGCACGACAAGCTGACGTATACCGAGCTTCGCACCGCGCTTGCGAGATTTTTGTTCTTCGCCGAGGACATCGACAAAAAAGTCGGAACGCTCTCCGGCGGCGAGCGCGCGCGGCTGATGCTGTGCAAAATGATCCTCTCGCGCGTCAACGTGTTGATCCTCGACGAGCCGACGAACCACCTCGACATCGGTTCGCGCGAGGCGCTGGAAAGCGCACTTCTCGAATTTGACGGGACGATCGTCGCCGTGTCGCACGACAGATACTTCATCAACAAAATTTCGACGCGGATCTTCGATATGACAAACGGTTTCGAGGATTTTCGCGGCGGATACGAAGAATACCTGATATTCAAGCAGTCACGCGAACTTTCCGAAGGCGCAGCAAGCGTGAAAGAAGATAATCAATCAATCGAAAAATTTAAATATATCAATAATAAAAAACTGCTTTCCGACATACGCCGCGCACGCACGAAAATGGAGCGAAGCGAGCAGAAAATAGAAGAGCTTGAAGCGAAAAAAAGTGACCTCGAAGCCGAGTCCGCGGGCAGCGCCGCGACGGATTACGTACGCCTTTCCGAGATCGCGGAAGAGATGGCGAGCATCGACGCGGAACTTGAAACTCTCTACAACGATTACGCGGAAGCGGAAGAAGAGCTTAAACGGCTGGGAGAAAAACCATGAGCGAAGTAAAGAAAAAAGTCGCCGTCATCGGCGGCGGCGCGGCGGGAATGCTCGCGGCGGGCAGGATAGCCCGCGGCGGATGCTCAGTCACGCTCTTCGAGCGCAATTCCCTGCTCGGAAAAAAGCTCGGCATAACGGGAAAAGGCAGGTGCAACCTGACGAGCGACGTCCCCGCAGAGGATTTTATGAAAAACGTCACGAAGAACGGAAAATTTCTCTTCTCCGCGATCAACCGCTTTTCGTGCCGCGACACGATGGATTTCTTCACTTCCCTCGGAGTAAAGCTGAAAACCGAGCGCGGGGGCAGGGTTTTTCCCGAATCGGACAAAGCCGTCGACGTCGTTCTCGCGCTGAAAAAATACGTGCTTGACGCGGGCGTTTCGATCAAAACCGAGCGAGTCACGTCTCTTGACGCGGAAAACGGAAATATCACGGCGATTACGACCGAAAAAAACAAATACACGGGTTTTGACGACGTTTTGCTCTGCACGGGCGGCGCGTCGTACCCCCTCACCGGTTCAACGGGCGACGGCTACGGGATCGCGCGCGCTCTCGGTCACACGGTGACGGAAATTATGCCATCCCTTGTCGGACTGTGGAGCGAGGACAAGCTGTGCCGCGACACACAGGGGCTGTCGCTCAAAAACGTTTCGATCAAAGTTTACGACAACGCGAAAAACAAGGCGGTATACGAGGATTTCGGCGAAATGCTCTTCACGCATTTCGGACTCAGCGGTCCGCTGATCCTCTCTGCGTCGGCGCACACGCGCCCGATGGAAAAGGACAGATATACAGTTTTCATTGATCTTAAACCCGCGCTGACGGTGGAGCAGCTCGACGCGCGCGTTTTATCCGACTTCGATAAATATAAAAATAAAAATTTTGAAAATTCTCTCGTCGATTTGTTCCCGTCTAAGCTCATTCAGCCGTTTATATATATGTGCGGGATAGAAAAGGGCAGAAAAGTCAACTCGATCACCCGCGCCGAGCGCGAAAAAATCGTTTCGCTGATAAAGGCGCTCCCCATCAGGATCAGCGGCTTCCGCCCGATCGACGAGGCAATAGTCACCTCCGGCGGCGTTAAGACAAGCGAGATCGACCCGAAAACGATGCGCTCAAAGAAGGTAAATAATCTTTACTTTGCAGGCGAGATCATCGACGTTGACGCTTACACGGGCGGATTTAATCTGCAGATCGCATTTTCCACGGCGGTCACGGCGGCTGACGCGATCATCGGAAACGAATAATTTATACGCTTGTATAAATTTTTAATTATACATTTGTATATCTCGAAAAATCAAGTAAACAGCGAGGTTTTTATGTTTAGCATAGCAATTGACGGGCCGAGCGGTGCGGGAAAGAGCACCCTTGCCGACGCACTTTCCGAAAAGCTCGGATGCATCCATCTTGACACGGGCGCGATTTATCGCACGGTGGCGCTTTTCGTCATCGAAAGCGGCGTCGACCCGAAGGACACGGAAAGCGTTATCGCGCTCATTCCTAAGACTGACATCCGGATCGAATATATCGACGGAAAGCAAAGAATGCTCCTGTCCGGCGAGGACGTGACGGGGCGCATCCGCACCCCCGAAATTTCGGCGGGGGCGTCCGCCGTTTCGGCGATCCCCGAAGTACGCGAGTATCTGCTCGATCTCCAGCGCGATTTTGCACGTAAAAACAGCGTTATTATGGACGGACGCGACATTGGGACCGTCATTTTACCCAACGCCACAGTCAAATTCTTTATGACCGCATCCGACGACGCGCGCGCCGAGCGCCGCTGCGCCGAACTGCGCGAAAAGGGCGAGAACGTCTCGCTGGACGACGTAAAAACCGCCATGGCGGAGCGCGACGCGAACGATAAAAACCGCAAGACCGCGCCTGCCGTTCCCGCCGACGACGCGATCTTCCTCGACAACTCGGGGAGCTTCGACGATACCGTTAGAAAAGCGCATAAAATAATTAAGAAAACGATAAAGAAAAAGCGCAGAAATCAACCGCTGTTCGCGTTCTGGAAACATTTGCTCCGCCCGATCTTCACGCTTATCTGGCTGCTCAATATCCGCCGCCCGAAGGACGAGGACGAGGGGCGCGGTCTTTTGATATGCTCAAATCACATAAGCGCGCTCGACCCGGTCTACCTTGCTCTGAAACTGAAACGTCAGGTGTGGTTCATGGCAAAAGCCGAGCTTGGCAAAGCGCCCGTCCTCGGCGGACTCATCAAGCGCTTCGGCGTGACGGTGTCTCGCGGCACGGCGGACGTTCCGGCGATACGTAAATCCGTCGAAATACTCAAAGAAAACAAGGCGTTCTGCGTTTTCCCGCAGGGCACGAGGATGAAGGGCGTTCATCCGAGCGAAACGGAATTCAAGAGCGGCGTCGGAATGATCGCGTTCCACTCGAAATGCGACGTTCTCCCCGCTTACATCTATACAAAGGGTTACCGTTCGCGCCCGTTCAAACAGATCAAAGTCCGCTACGGCGACATTA
Organism: Clostridia bacterium; assembly: GCA_017542695.1. The sequence continues at coordinate 316 of JAFXWT010000158.1, read as the reverse complement.
TAAGATACGACGAGCTCGGTTTTGAGAGCGGCAATCACACCGATCTCGAAAGAGCGACTGCGATCATCCGCGAAAAAATACTCGCGCTCGCACCCGATACGCCGAGCGAAAAAGAGGAAGAAAAGTGATCAAACTCGCCGAAAGCTCCGGCTTGTGCTTCGGAGTCCGCCGCGCCTACGAAACGGCGGTAAAGCTCGCCGAGGACGGCAAGAAAAAGATATTCACCGTCGGGCGACTCATCCACAACGACTCGGTCGTCGAAGAGCTTTCCGACATGGGCGTTTTTCCGCTCGACGAGAGCGTGCTCGACGCGGCG
>JAFXWT010000157.1 GCA_017542695.1 Clostridia bacterium | reverse complement strand
GCCGCTCGCCTTGATCGTTTCGATCATCTCAACACCCGACACCGTGGCGGCTGCGAGCTTGCCGCTGTCGCGCATCATGACGCGGGTGATATTGACGCGTTTTTTCGATATGTACCGTGAAACAAAGAGCTGAAACACGACCGACGCGACTCCGACAAGAGTAAGCATCCACGAATACCGGATCATGACGACGAGATAGAATACCATCATTGCCGTGTTCAGAGCCAGCGGCGCCAGAGTGTTCACTATCTGACCCGCGATCTCGGCGTTCGATTCCTTACGTTGCTGAATGTCGCCCGCCATACGCTGAGAGAAAAACTCCATCGGCAGACGAAGCACCTTCCACATATACGTACTGTTACCGACTACAGCCATTTTGCCGTCGAGCTTCAGAGAATAGATCGCCTTGATCCAGCCCGCGGCTATCTGTATGAACGCGATTATGATCAGACCGATAAGAAACGGCAAAAGCCACCCCGGCTGATTCTGCGTCAGAAGTTCGTCAAGGAAAACGCGCGAAAAGCCCGCCGAAACGATCCCGACGAGCGTTGAGATCACCGACGTTATGACGACGAACGCCAAGGCGCCGCCCGCGCCGCGCAGTCTCTTTTTCGCAAAGTCGAAAACACGCTTCGGCTCCCCGCCCGGTACGAACTCTTCGCCGGGCTCGATCATAAGGCAGATGCCCGTAAAACTCTCGTCGAACTTTTCAAGCGTCACAGCGTAATCGCCCTTTGCCGGATCGTTGAGATACACCTTGTTCCCGCGAAATCCGTCGCATACGACAAAGTGATTGAAGTCCCAGTGGATGATGCACGGAAACCTGCCTTTTGCGCGCAGCGTTTCCGGCTCTAACCGGTATCCCTTCGCCGTAAAGCCGTAGCTTCTCGCTGCTTTCAGGATGTTGCCCGCTTTGCTGCCATCGCGGGAGACGCCGCAGTCCCGTCTGACCTGTTCGAGCGGCACCCATTTATCGTAATAAGCCATCACCATACACAGGCAGGCTGCGCCGCATTCGAGCGCCTCCATCTGCATGATGACCGGCACCTTCACGGCGCCGTGCGTTGCAGGCTGTTTTTTCTTCTTTTCAGCCATTGACCACCAGATCCTTTTGACTCGTCAAATTCGTCTGCATAAACAAAGTCTTTTATGCAGAGGAAATAAGCTTTCAGTTGATCACGTACGAAATGGGCGCGACTTCTTCAACGCTTCCGTCCGCTTTTTTGACCTCGATCCTGCCGAAAATGCTCCACGTGAGCATTCCCGCCAAAAGAACCACGAGCGCCAGAAGCGCGATCCACACCGAGGGTGAAGTGACGCGTATATAGTCGTTGAGCGACTCCGGACCGGTGACCCTGTCAATGCTCTTTTCCCTGAAAATACCATTATTCGACTCGTTGTCCGCCATTTTATATCCCTCCCAGTTCGTTTTTAACGAAATCATAGAATTTTTTCTGATCTCCTTTGCCTGATCGCGGCGCAGAAGATATATGTTTCCGTCCCTGCCGGTGCAGTCTTTTTTATGTCATTTGTGAACAATGTTATGTGAAATTGTATCCTATATGCTATGTACCCTTTGTCAAGGACAATTTTGAAAAAGTGTAACAGAACACTCAAATTTTATGATATACTTGCCCTTAGCCGTAGCAGAAGACAAGGCAACGCAGAGGTGCGACCTGAGCGCTGTATACGGGGTTAAGAGGAAGGGCAGCT
>JAFXWT010000001.1 GCA_017542695.1 Clostridia bacterium | reverse complement strand
CGATACCGGCGAAGAGGGTATAAAATCCGGTCTGCTGAAGGAGACGGACGAATTTCGATTCGCTCTCTCCCTTTTCTTCGAGGGCGCCGACCGTTATGACGGGAGCCACTTCGCCGCCGTCTCCGAGGATCGACACATCCCCGTCTTTCTCCGAAAAATCGGCGTCTTCCGTATTGTCGTTTGCGACGGGTTCGTCGCCGTCGGGCGCGTCCGCGTCCTCCGACTCGCCGATCACCTCGGCGCTCTCAACGGGCGCGCCTTCGGTCTGTCCCTCCGTCTCCGTCTTTATCTCCTCCGTCGTTGCCGCCTCGGTCGTTGCCGCCCCGGTCGTCGCCGCCTCTGTCGTCGCCGCTTCGGTCGCTTTTTCCGTCGTCGCCGCGGTATCGCTGTCGGCGGCGCTGACCGCCGTTGCAAACACGGAGAACGCGATCACAAGACAGAGAAGAATACAAATGATCTTCTTCTTTGACATGACAGCCTCCGATCACTCGATCGTCGCAAGGAGCGCGCCTGTTTCGACCGCCGCGCCTTTTGTGACCGCGACGGTGATTTTGCCGTCGCAGGGAGCCATTATCTCATTTTCCATCTTCATGGCCTCGAGGATGAAGAGCACGTCGCCGCGTTTGACGCTCTGGCCGTTCTGGAAGTTCACCGAAAGGATCGTCCCGGGCATGGGAGAGACGACTTTCGTTCCTCCGGCGGGAGCCTCAACGGGAGCTGCGGGCGCGGGGGCCGCAGCGGGAGCTGCCTTCGGCGCTTCCGCCTTGACGTCCGCCTCGTCGACGACCTCAAGGGTTATCTCATACATCGTACCGTTTACGTTGACCTTGTACTTTTTCATAAATAAATATCCTCCGTGCCGCTTTGCGGCGTCAAATTATAGTGTGTGTCCGTCAGATACGTCTGATCGACGTGATCCGTATCGCTCTGACGTCTTCTCCGAGTTCCTCGGCTATCGCCGCGGCTACTGCCGCTATGAGCTCCTGCCTGTTCGGTATCTGCGCGGGCGGCGCCTCTTTCGTCTTTTTTCCGCCCTCGGGCAGCTTCGAGACGATGACGCCGATAAGCTTGCAGATCCCGACAAGACAAATAAGGCCGATGAAAACGACGCCTATGCCTATCCCGGCGACTGACAAGACTTCAAGAAACTTATCCATTTCCCTGTCCTTTCCTGTTGGCTATTTGCGAAAAAACAAATCTCCGCATACATAGTTATTATATCATACAATATCTTTTTTGTATAGTACACGCGCTGTGCTATTTACATTTTATTCACAAATAAAGATAATATATCTTTTCGTAGCCTCAAGCCTTGTAAAACGCGGCGCGATATGGTAAAATCGTATCAGAAAAACTTAAGGAGCCGTTATGGATACCATCAAAATAAAGAACGTGTCCTCGCTCGAAAAGCGCTTCGCGTCCGAGAGGATCGAGGACGTGCCGGAATACTCCGCCGGGAGCGCGCTTCGCGGCGAGAGATTTTCCTACCAGGTCGCGTACAGGTGCGACGACATGAGGGGCGACGTCAAAAAGATACTTTACCTGCGTGTCGCGTCGCCGATAGCGAAGTACGTCACGGTCAGCCGCGTCGACGCCGTTCCGGTCAGGATGCCGATGTACAAGGTCGACGTCGACGACTACTATATCAGCCGCGAGCCGGGGCTTTACCCCGACCTTCTCGTTCCTGTAACGGAGAAGACGCAGCTCTTCGCGTTCAAGGGCGAGTATATGTGCCTTCGCGTCGACGTCGATATCCCCGCGGACGCCGAGTCCGGAGTCTTTCCGATCACGGTCTCTCTTTCGGGCGACATCGAGGAGGCGTCGGCGACGTTCAGTCTCGAGGTGATAGACGCGACACTTCCCGAGCAGAAAATAAAGGTGACCGAGTGGTTCCACGCGGACTGCCTTGCCTCGTATTACAGAGTGGACGTCTTTTCCGAGGAGCACTGGCGCATAATCGAAAACTTCCTCCGCACGGCGGTAAAGAACGGGATCAACATGATCCTGACGCCGGTGCTGACCCCCGCGCTCGACACCGCCGTCGGCGGCGAGCGCCCGACCGTTCAGCTCGTCGACGTTTACAAAAACGGCGGAGTCTACTCCTTCGGCTTTGAAAAGCTCGACAGATGGGTAAACCTCTGCCTTT
>JAFXWT010000156.1 GCA_017542695.1 Clostridia bacterium | reverse complement strand
TGGCGGACAACCTTCACCGGCGCGTTTCGGATATGCAGGCGGCTCTTGAGCTGATGACGGAGGATGATCTGAGCGATATGGACCATCTGCAGGCGTATCAGGCGAGAATGAAGCGTCTGTTCACTCTTCAGAAATTTGCCTTTGTGGATGAAAACGGCCTGATTTACACCTCGCTCGGCACGCAGGCGGATATCGGCGAATACGGATTCGATTACCGCTCCCTGAAAGGGCCTGACGTTTCGATCAAAAACCTGAAACAACCGGACAAGACGGTCATCATCGCTCTTCCTGTCGATACTATTACTTTTCAAGGCAAAAAAATGTTGGTCAGCTTCATGGAGATCGACATGAAGGATATGCTCGCCGGCGTTTCCATGCAGGCGCAGGAGAGCGGCTCCACCTTTACGAACATTTATACAACGGACGGGGTCGCACTGAGCAACACCGTTCTCGGCGGCCTTGCCGTTGAGGATAACCTGCTGGACGCGCTTTCAAAGGCCGAATACGAAGAAGGATACTCATATGAGAATGTCAGAAGCGATTTTGTAAATCTGAAAAGCGGGATCGCTTCTTTCACGTACAACGGAACGAGCGAGACGCTTAGCTACGTGCCGGTGGACGGAACGGACTGGATGCTTACCTATCTGATCCGCGAGAGCGTGATCGCAGAAAAAATCAGCGGCGTGTCCAGCGGAATCGTAGCGCGCAGCGTGCTTCAATCCGGACTTACGGCTCTCGTTCTTGTCGCAATATTCATTTTCATCGTGATCCAGATGCACAAGAACGCGAAGCTGACCCTTGAAAAGGAAACGACAGAGGCGGAAAACCGCGTCAAACAGCAGGAAATGGAACAGCGCCTTTCTTTACAGGAAAAACTGCTTAATGAGGAAAGGCAAAGCACTCAGCAGGACAAGCTCATCACCGCTCTTTCCTCGGACTACTGGAGCGTGTATTATCTGGAGCTTGACAAAGACGAGGGCGTATGCTACCAAGCTCACGCCGATATCGACGACGGCTTCAAGGTCGGGGAACGTTTCCGTTATCTTGAATCCTTTACTAGCTATGCCAACCGATACGTGACCGAAAAGAACCGGGAGGAGTTTCTCAAGTTCGTTCAGCCGGATAACGTCCGCGAAGGACTGAAAACCAACAGAGTCATCTCGTATCGGTACAGCGTATTCCGTCACGGAAAAGAATCCTATGAAATGGTCCGTTTCGCGGGGGTAAGACACCCGGAGGACAGGGACGATCACCTCGTTCACGCGGTGGGTGCCTGCTTTACCAACGTGGATGAAGAAACAAGGGCTTCAATCGCGCAGAACGAAGCGCTGAACAACGCCCTTGCCGCCGCCGAGCAAGCGAACAAAGCGAAGACGGTATTCCTTTCAAACATGAGCCACGAGATCCGCACGCCGATGAACGCCATCATCGGACTGGACAATATCGCGCTGAACGATCCGGAAACGCCGGAAAAGACGAAGGAATATCTTGCGAAGATCGGCACCTCCGCCGAACACCTTCTGAATCTGATCAACGATATTCTGGATATGTCCCGCATCGAATCGGGACGCATGGTCATCAAGAGCGAGGAGTTTCCTTTCTCCAAGCTTCTTGAATACGTCAACACCATGATCAGCGGA
>JAFXWT010000155.1 GCA_017542695.1 Clostridia bacterium | reverse complement strand
TTTGAAGTATGTATTTACCTATTATCTGCAGTCTTTTAACGATTTCGGTTTTCTCAGTTTGTTCGGCTAAATCATTAACTAAACTCTCCAAATTGTCAAATCTGTACTCCATTATTATAGTCTCCTCTCAATCCCAAATTTTCAGTATTACCACCGGGCCTTCGTCCTCGGTCTTTTTACCGTTTGCCTCGATCGTATACTTTTCGTAAGGCTCGACGCGGATCGTCTCGACCGCCTCTCTGCCGGAGAGCTCATCGACGAGATCGGACGTCGCGGCTTCGGAGACTGTGAGCGTCTCGCCGTCGTATTCCTTGTAAGCTGCTGCGGCGGCGGTGACGTTGCTCTTTATCGTCTCTCTGAGCGACGCGGGAGATTTGATCTCCACAAGCGGTATATACTGCATCGCCCAGTGTTCCATTGCCATCGGGCTTGCGATCAGGGAGACCTTGACCTTTGTATCGTCGTCGGGGCACTTTGATATCGTGATATCTTTACCGAACCAGTCGATTATCTGATCGACGATATACTCGGCGGCGACGAGGTCGATGCGTTCCGGCTTGTCTGTATACATATACGGAAGAGCTGTCGAGAGCTCTCTGTAATTGATCCCGCGCTCGTATCCGGGGACGGACGTGATCGGCGTCGCCCTCTCGTCCGTCATCGACATATTCGTGATCCTGTCGAGACGGTAAAAGCCCATGTTCTGCCACTTTTCGCTCTTGCACATCAGATAATATCTCTGATTGTGAAGGACGAGCTGATACGGCGTCACGATATGAGTGTGAGTCTTGTGCATTTTCTTGTCCACGCCGTATTTGTTGTAATCAAAGGTGATCTGACGGCGTCTCTCTATCGCCTCGTCGACGAGCTCGATGTTGTAAAAGAGCGCTTTGTTCTCCGTCTTGTCCCAGTCCCCGAGAGAATGGATATGCTTGACGTGGGAACGGAAATACACGTTTGACAGAGCGCAGAGCTTGTCGATGATCTCCTTCGAGTATTTTTCCGTGATATACTTGCTCGACAGGACGCCGTCTATCAGAAGACGAAGTTCCGAGTCGGTAAAATCGCGCTCGTCGAGATAGCATCCGAGTCGTTTCGTGGATTCGATCTCGTATCCCGCGTCTTTGAGTAGCGCGACGTTCCGGCTGATCGCCTTTCGTTCTATCACAATTCCGTAGTCTTCGTCAAGCAAACGGGCGATATCCTCCTGCTTCAAGGGGTGATCGAAGTCGCTGTACTTTTTGAATATCTGCAAAATCCGCAGCAGCGCGAGTTTTTTGGGTTCAAGACTGTCCATTGGTTCCTCCTCAAATATGATTACACGTCCATTGTACCATATCGGGTACATAAAATCAAGAGCGGGACGCACTTTTATGTACCGGAAACGTCTCTTAAGTTGATGTATAATCGTTTCAGACCGGAAAAGGAGATGATTAAAATGAAAGGCTTTCGCGCATTGATGGCAAGAAGGGACAGGTGTTATGAAAAAGCAAGGAAATACCTCGGGAGCGGTTTTCATCTTTGGAAGACGGACGGCGATGACTATCCCGAAGAGCTCGCAAAATTCAAAAAACTGTTTGCAAGCAAGGATCCGGAGCTGATCACGGCCGCGTGGAACGGGATCAATTTCACGAGTGCTGAACAGATCAAGCGGAGCGATTTCACCGACGATGAGTACGCTTTTGTGCTTAAACGGGTCGAGTGCAGAAAAGACGGCGTACCGCAAAACTCGGCGGAGCAGTTCACGACAGAGCGGCTGATAATAAAGCCGAACGCCGATGAAGCGTCAAAGAAAGCCTATATTCATCACTTGAAATGCGACGGAGACGTCGAAAAATACTGCTCGGGAATTTTTAAGAACCACACCGCGGATTTTATCGCAAGGAACGGAGATTTCAAGTTCTGGATATACGGGAAAGAGGAAGACCGCCTTGTCGGGATGATAGAGTTCTCATACGTCGACAGAGAAAGACGCTGCGCCGAGACGAGCTGGTATATCCTGAAGCCGTACAGACGCCGCGGATACGCCGAAGAATCGTTTTGCCTCCTCGCAAGAAAGCTGTTTGAAGGGAAACTTCCCGAGCGGTATGAGCTCACGAGGATAAATACTTATCGCAGATCCTATCCGAAAATAGATCTTATCAGAGCGTACGTTCAGGAGGACAACACTCCCTCGCGCGCGCTCGCCGAGGCGTGCGGATTCAAGCTTGCGTATATTGAAAAAAGGTACTTTTATCTTGATTCCTCAAAGCGGACAAAGAACGCCGCGGTTTACGAATTGACACCGTAACCGCGGTCCTCTTTTATTCAAGCCCCGCAAAACGGAGCTCGTCTTCGGTAAATTCATCCTCGTCGGGATACAGTATTCTTGCGAATT
>JAFXWT010000154.1 GCA_017542695.1 Clostridia bacterium | reverse complement strand
TCTTGACTGTAAAGAGTGCAAAATGCGCTTCAGAGCGGACAATCTCATCGACGATTTCGACCCCGACGCTCACGCCGACGGTATGACGAAGGAGCAGATGTTCGACTACATCAAGGCTCATTCGATCCCCTGCCCGCACTGCGGCAAACACAACTTCACGGACATTCGTGAATTCAATCTTATGTTCCAGACCTTCCGCGGAGTCACGAACAACGCCAAGAGCGTAATCTATCTGCGCCCCGAGAACGCACAGGGCGAATACGTGAACTTCCTCAACGTCCAGAGAACGATGAGAGCAAAGCTTCCGTTCAGCATCGGACAGATAGGCAAGGCGTTCAGAAACGAGATCACTCCCGGCAACTTCACGTTCCGTACGATCGAATTCGAGCAGATGGAGTTCCAGACCTTCTGCCGCGAGGGCGACGATACCGGACTTTACGACTACTTCAAGGAATACGGCAAGAAGTATTTTATGGACCTCGGCATCCCCGAGGAGCATCTGCGCTTCCACGACCACGAGAAGCTCGCGCATTACGCCAAGGCGGCGTGCGACATCGAGTTCCTCTTCCCGTTCGGCTGGGGCGAGATCAACGGAACGCACAACAGAACGAATTTCGACCTGACCCGCCACCAGGAATACAGCGGTCAGAAGATGGAATACCTCGATCCCGACACGAACGAGAAGTTCATCCCGTTCATAGTCGAGTCGACTTACGGGCTTGACAGGACGGTACTCGCGCTGATCTGCGAGGCTTACGATGAGGAGGTCATCGACGCGGAAAAGAACGATACGAGAGTCGTTCTTCATCTCTCGCCCGCCGTCGCGCCGTTCAAGTGCGCGGTCCTTCCGCTCTCGAAGAAGCTTTCCGACGCGGCTCTTGAAAAGGTCTACGACAAGATCAAGGGCGAGTTTATGGTCGACTTCGACGAGACGGGCTCGATCGGCAAGCGCTACCGCCGCGAGGACGAGATCGGAACGCCCTTCTGCGTGACCTACGACTTTGACTCCGAGGAGGACGGCTGCGTCACGGTGCGCGAGCGCGACTCCATGGAGCAGGTAAGGATCCCGATCGACTCGCTTGCATCTTATATTTCTGAAAGGATCAAATTCTGACGCTTTCCGCGCGGAAAATTTTATAAGGAGAAATCATGAACATAACTCTATCCAAAGACGACTCATCCGCCTTATGTACCACGTTCGGAGCCGAGCTGATCTCGTTTGAAAAAGACGGCACGGAGTATTGCTGGTACGGACTTCCCGAGCACTGGTCGGGCAGAGCGCCCGTCCTCTTTCCCGTTCTCTGCTCGCCGAAAGACGGCAAGATAATTGCCGACGGCGTCGAGTATGAGATGCCCAAGCACGGTCTTGCCCGTAATGAGGAGTTCACCACGGTCGAGGTCACCGATTCAAAGGTTGTCTTCGAACTGCACGAGAACCCGGAACTGCTCGAGCACTATCCGTATCCGTTCTGTCTGCGCGTGACGCACGAGATAGCGGAGGACGGTTTTGAGACGACGTACCGCGTGACCAACACCGGCTCGCTCGATATGACCTTCTGTATCGGCGGTCATCCGGGCTTCAACTGCCCGCTCCGCGACGGAGAATCGTTTGAGGATTACAGTATCATTTTCGAGAATTACGGCGACGCCGTAATGTCGATAACACAAGAGGGAACGGGATATATGTGTCCCGACATCCCTAAGCTTGACCTCGTTAAGGAAAACGAGCTACCGCTGAATTACGGCGATTACGACAACGACGCCCTTATTATCGAAGGACTTCCGAAAAAATCGGTCAAGCTCGTCAACCGTCAGACCGGTCACGGGATAAAATTCGATTTCGACCGTTTCGACGCGCTCGGCATCTGGA
>JAFXWT010000153.1 GCA_017542695.1 Clostridia bacterium | reverse complement strand
CTCGGCAAGACCGCGGCTGCCGCCGCTGCCATCCTTCGCGGTAAGCACCGTCCGGAGTTCACTCCTCACGTTGACTGCGGCGATTTCGTCGTCATCATCAACGCTGACAAGGCGGTCCTCACGGGAAAGAAACTCGAACAGAAGTACTACTATCGTCATTCCGGATACATCGGCGGTCTCAAAGCCGTTCAGTATAAGGAAATCATGGCAAAGCGCCCCGAATTCGCAATGGAGCTCGCAGTTAAGGGAATGCTTCCCCACAACTCCATCGGCGACAAGGCGATTCTCCGTCTCAAGGTCTACGCAGGCGACGCGCACAAGCATGCCGCTCAGAAGCCCGAAGAGTACGAAGTCAAAATGTAAGAAAGGACGGACTGAATAATGTATACAAGTGCAAAGCCTTATTTCTACGGCACAGGCAGAAGAAAAAGCTCTGTTGCAAGAGTTCGTCTTTTCCCCGGTACTGGCAACATCACGATCAACGGTCGTGACATCGAAGAGTATTTCGGACTTGAAACTCTCAAGCTCGTCATCAACCAGCCCTTCGGCGTTACCGGCACAATGGGCAAGTTCGACATCGTCGCAAACGTAAAGGGCGGCGGCTTCTCCGGTCAGGCGGGAGCTATCCGTCACGGCGTTGCCCGCGCTCTCCTTCTCGCAGACGAGACCTACCGTCCCGCTCTCAAGAAGGCAGGCTTCCTCACTCGTGACCCGAGAATGAAGGAAAGAAAGAAGTACGGACTCAAGGCCGCGCGCCGCGCAAGTCAGTTCTCGAAGAGATGACCACAAAAAAGCGTTCCTCACGGAACGCTTTTTCTTTTCGCGATATATTGACAGATGGGTTTATATATGCTAAAATGCTAAAAAGATCATTTAATCTCGGCAAGGAATCGCTCGTGTATTGTTCCAAGACATAGAACCGTCACCTGTCTTAGATTTCATGATTTAATATCTGGGCAGAATCTTGGTCTTGAAGAACTTATAGAAGAATTGGGACTGTTCAAATAAAAAAAGAAAAGAAGCTATAAAAATGATTAACTTTGAAAATGCTAAAAGTTTGCTGAATGAATGTCTGGTTGGAAAGTCAATAATATCTGGAAAGCAGTTCCTTGATATGACGGAGTTTATATTCGGTGTTTCCAAAACGACAAAAGATAATGGATTAGATAAAAACGGCAAAAAGGTTCTTGATCAATATGTGCTTCATATTCAAACCGATTTTGACATTAAAAAGAATGATGAACTGCTCATTGAACGAACAGAACGAATTACTTACTACGAATATGATCCATTTTATAAAAATATTACTGCAGAGATAAATGAATTCATTGACAGTGAAAAAAAATATATGGCACGAATAATTGATATTTTCGACTCCGATGATTCTTTCCCAATAATCAAATTCAACGACGGCCTTGTTATTTCTATAAAAAAATTGGAAAGTGGGAAAGAATTGTGGAGAGTATTCCGGCAAACGATCAAAAACGAATACTATGAAGAACCGCACATCGTATGTTATGGTAATTCAATATCTCTAGAATAGAAAACAGGGGGAATGCTCGAAATCACAGAACAAGTCCTAAAAATCTGCGGGCAGGAAGACAGGGGACGGTTAGCGTGAAAACAAAGAGAATAAGGGAATAAAAAAGGGCGCAAAAAGACAACCCTGCAAAGCAGAGCACAAAGGGATATTAGCAAAGAATCAATTTGTACTTTTTGAGGCGATATCAGGATCATACAACT
>JAFXWT010000152.1 GCA_017542695.1 Clostridia bacterium | reverse complement strand
TCGTTGGCGATCTCCTTTTTCCTGTCTCCGTGTGAAGGGGCGCAGGTGGCAAGGATCGCCGCGGTCGATATATGTCTTGCGCTGTCGGTATCCGCCGTGATATGCGGAATCGCCGCGCTGGTGCGTAAGATAAAATACCCGGAGACGGTCACTCTCCCGGACGGAACGGAGACGCGGCGCTTTCCGTTCCTGCCGCTTGCGGCGATGGTCGCCTCCGCGATCATTAACCCACTGATGCCTTTCGGCGTCGCGGCAATCTACGGGTCTGCCCTGACTGTCAAAAACGCCGTTTTAAGATCCATAAATAAAGATAAAAAGGACGGCTGACGCCGTCTTGCCTCGAAAGGTGGCAACGGATTTGAACAACGATAAAAGAAAAAGGCTCGGCGACGTATCGTCGGTGCTTCTGATACCGACGCTCGGCGCGATAGTGATGATAGCGCTTTTCGCGATCCTCGCAAGTCTCACGTCGTTCAATAAGATCTACACGGCGATCGTCCTTATCGCCGTATACACGGCGGGCGTCGCGGTGTATCACGCGGTGACGAAGCCGAAGATCGACCTTGAGATCAAGGAGTCCGAGCTTCATCCGCTCCTCGGCGAGATCATGCTCCGCTCCATGTCGAGCGTAAAGGTCCCGACGATGATAGCGGACAGCGATTCCGAAAAAATAATATGGTACAACAACGCCGCCTCCGGCTCGCTCGGCGGCAAGGAACGCCTTCGCGGGATCCCGCTTTCCGAAGCGCTCCCCGCGCTCGGCGACGATCCCTCGCTCGTTACCGCCGGAGACAGAAAATTCAGAGTGCTGCGTTCGGAGATCGCGGCGGGAGACAAAAAGTACGTCCTCGCCTCGGCGCTCGACGTGACGGAGCTTGAAGAGGCGAAGGGAACGCTCGCGTCGCGCGACCTCGTCGTCGCCTACGTCATGGTCGACAATCTCGACGAGCTTCTCCACCACGAGCAGGAGGAATACCGCGTCGCCGCGGCGGGCACGGAGGCGATCCTTCGCGCGTGGGCGGCGGAGTCCGACGGTATACTGAAGGAATATCAGTCCGACAGATATATCTTCCTCTTTGAAGCCGAAAAATTCAACGATTTCGCCGCAAAGCGCTTCGACGTTCTCGATAAGATACGCGAGATCAGAGTCGGCACGGGAAGCATCCCGATCACCGTCTCGATCGGCGTCGGAAACGTCGACGGGTCGTTCGCGGAAAAGGAGAAGGCGGCGCAGACCGCCCTCGAAATGGCGCTCCAGCGCGGCGGCGACCAGGTCGTCGTCAAAAACCGCGACGGATCGCAGTCGATCTACGGCGGCAGAACGAAAACGATACAGAAAAAAGCGAAGGTTCGCGCGCGGATCATCGCGAACGAGCTTCTCGTCCATATTTCCGAGGCGTCGAACGTAATCATTATGGCGCACAAACGCCCCGATTTCGACGCGATCGGCGCGTCGATCGGCCTTGCCCGTCTTTGTATGTTCTGCGGAGTCCCCGTGAACGTCGTCACCGACTTCAACTTCGGCGGCATCGAAAAATGTCTCGACAGGATAAAGGACGAGCCCGACTATAAGGGCGTCCTCGTCAAGGGCGAGGCGGCGATGGATCTCGTAAAGCCCGACACTCTTCTCATCATCGCCGACGTCAACAACCCGAAAGTGTTTGAGGAGCCTCACCTCGCGGAGAGCTGCTCGAAAATGATAATAATCGACCACCACAGGAAGACCGCGGAATTCCC
>JAFXWT010000015.1 GCA_017542695.1 Clostridia bacterium | reverse complement strand
CAAGGTTGCCGTGATTGACAGACCGATCAACAAGAATCATATTGAGTTTTCCGGGAGAATCGAGTACATTGAGGTTATACCCGATCACCCTTACAATGATTATCCTGATTTTCACGGAATGACTTGCGCGGGTTTTTTGAGCGGATCAACGTGTGGAGTTGCCCCGGAATCGGAACTTGTTTATTTTGCGATACCAAACAAAACGGACGATCACGAAGCATATTATGAATTTCAATTGGAGGCGTTGAAAAGGATTATTGAGTATAATCGGAATTGCAATTCTCCCGTTCGCGTCGTCAGTCTTTCCGCGCCGTTTGAGAAAAATCAGCTTACACAGAGAAAAGAACTGGCAGAAAAGCTTTTGTCAACGGGGTGCGTTTTGATCGATGCGACGGCTTTCAACCTTGATTTTCAAGGGATTGATGTTTTTGAAAAAAACGGAGAGACGATTTATGAATTGAATCGATGGCAGGTCGAAAATTACGAAAGAAACAAAAACAGACCTGAGTTTATTGATTATTTCAATTCATTGTGCTTTGTTCCGTCGACCAGAAGAACGGCTCCGGGAAACGATACGGATACGGAATATATTCACTGGAGTAGATCCGTTTCGGAAAGTTGGACGATTCCGCATATTTCCGGCGCATACGCCTGCTGCCTGCAAAAAGAGCCGACACTACAGTTTGTCGAGTTTATAAAGAGAAGCAAAAGATGTTCAAGGCAGGGAGATTATTTGCTTTTTGATTTTAAAGCCGTGGCAGATGAAAGGTGGATTGAAAGACATGGCGGAGCCTAAAGTTGATTATTACACGGAACTGATTCAAATAGTGGTTTACCTCGCCGATGTCAAAGATATGAATGATGAATCGAACCGACCGAGTGACGAGATGCTTGAAAAAATGAAAAATGCGTTGAATAAAGAATTGGATGAGCTTTTGAAAGGCCGGTTGGATAATGATTGAGTTAAAAGAAATAACTGCAAATAACCTTTCGGATGTTTTGAACTTGTCGGTTTTTGAACATCAGAAATCGTTTGTTTCAACCACCGCATATTCGCTGGCTCAAGCGTATGTGTATCGTGAAACGGCTTTTCCTTTTGCCGTATATCTCGATAACGTTGTAATTGGGTTTATCATGTTTGGATATTATGAATCCAAACAGCAGTACACACTGTGGAAATTTTTGATTGATAAAAAACATCAAAACATGGGACACGGCAAAGAGGCACTGCAACAAGGACTTTTGATTTTAAAGAAATGTACCGGGGCCGGGGAGGTCTTTACCGGTGTCGCCTTAGAAAACGAAAAGGCAAAACGACTGTATGCTTCTGTAGGATTCATACCGACAGGACTAATTGAAAACAATATGGCAGAAATGAGATATTGCTATGAATAAAATGCACGAATACTATGCAAAAGGCGAGGAGCGCGAACGGCTTGACGAGCGGTTCGGGAGAGTGGAGTTTTTGACGACTGTTCGCTATATTGAAAAATACTTATTTCCCGGCGCAAAAATCCTTGAGGTCGGTGCAGGCACCGGCAGATATTCTCACTACTTTGCCCGAATGGGTTATTATGTTTCCGCAATCGAGCCGGTGGATTTACATATTGAACAATTCAAAGCGGACACTGCTAAAGGAGAGCGTATTTCGATCATAAAAGGTGATTCCCGCGATTTGTCTGCTTTCGCGGACGGCGAGTTTGATATAACGCTCGTTTTAGGACCTCTGTATCATCTTTCAAATGCTGAAGATAAACGAAAAACCATTTCGGAAGCGCTGCGCGTAACCAAAAACAAAGGCTTTGTTTTCGCCGCTTATATTCTCAACGAAATGACGGTAATGAATTATCTTTTTCGTCGCAATAAAATAAGTGACAAGGATATTGCCGCTCGCGTCAAAGAAAACGATTACTTATTGTCTGAAATACCAGAAAAAGGGCTTTCAATATGTAGGATAGAAGATATTGACGTACTGATGCGCAGATTTTCTGTCGAGCGACTGCATTTGGTCGGTACGGATATGTTCTCCGGCATGATACGCGATCTGCTTGCTAATATGAGCGACGAGACATTCAATATGTATGTTGAATACATTTATACGATTTGTGAGCGATTGGATATGATTGGTCTTTCGGGTCACTTACTTGATATTTTTCGGAAATTATAAATAAAGATTCATATGATTTATATTTTATATATTAAATATTTGGAGAAAACAAAATGGCAAACAATAAAGATTTGATATTGAAACAATACGGTGACGGAATAAAAGAAGAAAACCGTCACAAAAGATCGCGCTGATATAATCCCCATAGAGTATACACTTGAAAAAACAAAAAGATTTCAAGGACTACGCTATGGGGGTTATTTATGTCAAGGAGAAGGAATAAGAAATACAGCAAGGAATTAAGAATACAAGCGGTACAAGCATATTTCGAAGGGAAAGGAAGTCAATATGAGATATGCAAACAATTCAAGATATCAAGTCATAGCATATTACAAGACTGGATAAAGTGGTATAATGGTCATAAAGTATTCAAAGAAAGGCGAGGAGCCGAAACGGAGATCTATATGACCAAGGGGAGAAAAACGACACAAGAAGAGCGGGCGGAAATAGTAGCGTTCTGCATTGAGCACGGAAAGGACTACCCTCTGACGATTCAGACATACGGCGTATCCTATCAGCAAATATACGCATGGGTGAGGAAGTATGAGGAAAAAGGGATAGACGGATTAAAAGACGGCAGAGGAAGAGCGAAGCCGTTAGAAGAAATGAGTGAAACAGAGCGTCTTCGTATGGAAAACAAGATATTGAAAGCACAGCTCAAAGACGCAGAAATGGAGAACAAATTGCT
>JAFXWT010000151.1 GCA_017542695.1 Clostridia bacterium | reverse complement strand
GGGGGTGATCCCGCTTTGCGGCAGATCGCTGATCGTCTTGGTGACTTCGGCAGCCGCAAGCGCGTCTTCCGCGTCGGTCAGCTTTTTCAGCGTCTCGGAGGAGACTCTGCTCTTCTGTCCGTCGGTCAGTTTCTCATACGCCGCTCTCGCCGCTTCAATCGCGTCTCTGTCGTCGGGGGTGATCCCGCTTTGCGGCAGATCGCTGATCGTCTTGGTGACTTCGGCAGCCGCAAACGCGTCTTCCGCGTCGGTCAGCTTTTTCAGCGTCTCTGCGGAGATCTGCTGCTTCTGCTCGTCGGAGAGTTCTTTATAGAGTTCTCTTGCCTCGTCGAGTTTTTCCTTGTAGGCATCTGTATATTCGACTTCGCCGAGGTGTTCGATGAGTTCGGCAAATTCTTCAGCGGTTGCTGTGGAGTAGACGAAGTCGCCATCGGAGATACCCTCCTCATAGACTTGACCGCCAACGGTAACTGTGCCGGATGTGCCGTTTCTGCCTGCGCCGATGCTGTTTGCCGACCTGCCGGACGCACTAACTCTTTTGACAGTATCCGTGATGGTGATGTTTCCGCAAGAGCTTCCTTCACCGCCACCGATACCTGCGCCGCCGTCGCCGCCTGTTGCGGTCACTCTACCGCCTGTGATTGTGATGTCGCCACAGCTGCCCATTCCGTTGCCTGCGCCGATGCCTGCGGAGTTGCTGCCGCCTGTTGCGTTGATCGTGCCGCCTTCGATGACGATATTTCCGCCCGGAATGTCAAAACCTGCGCCGATACCTGGAGCAAAACCGTTGCTGCTGACGTCGAGAGTGCCCGTTCCGCCTATCGTGAGAGTCTTGTCCTTCGGGACGAAAATGCCCGGATATTTTTCTTGGAAGCCAACGACTGTATTCTCGCCCTCGAGGATGAGAGTTGCGTCGCCCTCCAATGTGATACCTGCAAAGGCGTATGCCGTGTTGTTCTCGCCCTTGATAACAACGTCTTTGAGCGTAACTCTTGCGCCGTCCGCGATTGTGACTTGGACGTTTTCCTTAAGTTCGCCCGTGATTGTTTGACCGTCATAGATGACGACGTCACCTGTGACCTTGGAGAGGTCGACAACCTCGATAAACTCCCACTTTGCAAAGTATTCTTTGTTGCCTGTGTCCGCGACGGTGATCATTGTCACCGCTTCGCCCTCTAACTCTTCGTTGTCATACCAACCGAGGAAAGCGTATGCGTTTCTTGTCGGAATCGGCAATTCAAGACCACGGCTTTCGAGATATTTATTCGCATATTCTTCAGGCATTTTGCCGTCGTTCTCGTTGTATGTGACTGTACGCACGTGATGTGCGATAACGTGGATTTGTTTGAATGCAAGAGATTTTGTGCTATATTCCTCACTTAAGGTGACTGTAATAGATCCGTCAAATGCTTCGAAGTCAAACGGCCATGGTGCGCCAATAGTGGGCCCTGAAAGAATGTTGATGCCGTCATAGCTATATCCGCCGTGACCTACTTCACCCCAAGATGAAGTTATAAACACTTCATTGTATTGATTATCTGATTCTATATATTCCGGTTGCGGATTATGTTCATATCCGTCTGCGACTATAAGATATATTGCATGATCCGGGAACAAACCTTCTTCAAACGTAATCTTGATTGAGTGTGTTTTGTCAAGCACAAATCCGTTTTCGTTTGCAGTCGCCTCAACTGTGACAGCCTCGCCTATGTACTCGGATTGGCCTGAAATCGGGAAGACGTCTTCAATCGTAGGCGCAACAGGAGCAAGCCCCCACGCCGCCCAAAGTTCTACGTCGTTTGTTTCATCGTCTTGAATGATTTGGATCTCGGACTCTTCGTCAAGCGTCTCGGAGGTGAACCAACCATAGAACATATACCCCGTCTTGACAGGCATTATGCAATCGGGACCAACCAATTCAAATCTTTCGCCTTCGTTGAATGTGGTAGGCGCGGAAATGCCGTCTTTCCACTCACCGCCGTTGAGATGATAAATGATATTGTGGGTGATGTGTTCCCACTTTGCCCAGAATTCTTTGTTTCCTGAAGCGTCAGTGTCAATTGCCGTCACAGGTTCGCCTGTGAATCCTGAATTGTCATACCAACCGGCAAATGTATAGTGTGCTTTTGTTATGTTGGTTGGGAGTGTCAAACCGATGGTCTCTGTATATGTGGCTGCAGGTTCGACTTCCCACTCACCGCCGTTTGCGTTGAAGGTGACGTTGCTTATTACAGGTTCCCACTTTGCATAGAACACTTTGTTGCCTGTTTCTGTTGAGGCAATTTCTGTCACTGCCGGGTCTGTAAATTCGGCATCTTCATACCAACCCACAAAACTGTATTGCTTTCTTGTCACGTTGGTTGGGAGGATTAGACCTTCGCCTGCCAAGTAGTAATCAATATATTCGCCGTTAAATGAGCCACCGTTCAGTTCATACGTCACGCCGTTAACAGGTATCAATTCCACAGATACGTGGTCAATCTGAACCATGTCAAATGGGGTCGATATAGTAATTTTTTTGGCGTTAACGTTGGAAAATGTTACATACGTTTTATGGTTCCCACTGCCCTCTACATTAACCTCGTCACAGACATCCGATCTAACATCCCCTGCTTCTTCATAGTAATAACCAATCCTGACCTTTGCGTTTTTGATTACTACGTTCTCGGATACGGAAATGACCATGAGTCTGTTTTCATCGACTTTCGCGCCATCGCCATCGCCCGGGTCATTGACGGTAATCGTGACACAGCCGCTGGAATAGGACGATTGTTTTGTGTTTGTGTAGAGTTCAACGACGTCAGCCGCCGCGTGCGCCGTCAAGGTCGTAGCGAGCAGAATAGCGACAACCATCGTAAGAGTAAATGCAACGGCAAATATCGCCGCAAGCACTACTTTCAATGCTGATTTGTTCTTTGTTTGTTCCACGGTTTTTTTCTCCTTTGCAAATAATCGAAAAGTTATTTTGTCAAATCTCATTATACACAATTTTTTTGCAAAATGCAATGGAATATCAGAATTATTCCGCAGAACTGGCGAAAAAAGTCAAACGCGGAATGCGCGAAACCCGTCGGAAAGGGTTTTATCAAGGCGGTCCGTACTGTACGGTTACAAAATCGTCGACCGTCGGTACTTGATCGAGGAGAGCGAAGCCAACGTCGTCCGTTACGTGTTCGATCAATACGCCAAAGGGGTTCACGCCCGTGAGATCGTAGAAGAACTCGCCGCCAGGAGGATCACGTTCCGAGGCAAACCGTTCAACGTCCACAGACTGTATTGGATGTTGCAAAACGAAAAATATTCGGGCGTTTATATTACGACAAAAAGCAAAAAGATTTAGTCCGATAGTCGTCTCAATCGACGCTCTTCGGCTTTTCCATAAAAAGACGCCCGGCAGCGTGACAACTGCCGAGCGTTTTTTTCGGTTGACCGATCTTGTGAAAAGGGAGAATTTGCCCCAGAGGGGCAATATCCCCACGCTTGCCGCTGGTGTGCAAGCACCCCGCGGCTGCGCGGGGGATGCGAACTCCCGCAAAGGGGGGGCGAGACGCCCCCTTTGCGGAGTCGCTTCGACCAACGGGACAGCAGAACCCCCCGAGGCGCCGTAAGGTGCCGAGAGAGGGAAAAGGGAGAATTTCGCCTTTGGCGAATATCCCCTGCCTCGCGGCGGGTGAGCGAGCTCCCCCACGGCTGCGCGGGGGATGCGAACTCCCGCAAAG
>JAFXWT010000014.1 GCA_017542695.1 Clostridia bacterium | reverse complement strand
TCGCCGAGGCCCGCAAGCTGCACATCCCCATCGTGGCCATCGTGGACACCAACTGTGACCCCGACGAGATCGACTACGTCATCCCCGGCAATGACGACGCTATCCGCGCCATCAAGCTTATCTCATCCGTTCTCGCAGACGCCGTTATCGAAGGCAAGCAGGGCGAACAGAACACACCCGCATCCGAAGAAGAAGCT
This sequence comes from Clostridia bacterium, assembly GCA_017542695.1. The sequence goes on along the minus strand of JAFXWT010000014.1, from coordinate 2,893 downwards.
CCCGCTGAGGAATCGGCAGAAGCAGAACAGGACGCTGAATAATCTTTGATTTTGATATAGGAGGAAATACAAAATGGCAGTAAACATTTCCGCACAGATGGTCGGCGACCTCAAAAAGAAAACGGGCGCAGGTCTTATGGACTGCAAAAAGGCGCTTGTCGAAGCCGAAGGCGACGTTGAGGCGGCTATAAAGCTCCTCCGCGAGCGCGGCGTGGCTGTTGCGGCAAAGAAAGCCGACAGAATAGCGGCCGAGGGTCTTGTAGCTATTATGAAGCAGGGCAACAAGACGGCTATGGTAGAAGTAAACTCCGAGACCGACTTTGTCGCAAAGAACGCGACGTTCGTTGAGTTTGTAAACGGTGTGCTTCGCACGATCCTTGCAAACGCTCCCGCGGATATCGCGGCTCTTAACGCCTGCAAGTTTGACGGCACGGAATACACGGTAGAAGCAACAGTTAAAGACAAGATCTTCACGATCGGTGAGAACATCTCGATCCGCCGCTTCGTTGTTGTCGACGGCGTTACAAGCACGTACGTTCACGGCAACGGCGTTACAGGCGTTATCGTTAAATTCGAAGCTGACGACGCTTGCGTAAACAACGAGGGATTTGCGGAGTTCGCAAAGAACATCGCGCTCCAGCTCGGCGCATATCCGACGCAGTATCTCGATCCCGCATCCGTTCCCGCTTCCGTTATAGCTGAGGAAACGGCTATCATCAAGGAGCAGATCAAGAACGATCCGAAGAACGCATCGAAGCCCGACGCTATCATCGAAAAGATGGCGGCAGGTAAGCTCGGCAAGTTCTACGAGGCAAACTGCCTTACAGAGCAGGCGTACGTCAAGGACGACAGCATGAAGGTATCCGCATACGTGGCTAAGACGGCCAAGGAATTCGGCGGCAACATCAAGATCGCCGGATTTGAGAGATACGAGCGCGGCGAAGGCATCGAAAAGAAAGTTGACAACCTCGACGAAGAAGTTGCGAAGATGCTCGGAAAATAATTAACAGATAAGGTAAAACCTCTGCAAAAGCAGGGGTTTTATTTTTTCTCCCGCGTTCAGCGGGAGATGTCGGCAGAGCCGACAGAGGGCTACCGCCCTATGTCCCCCGTCATATCCCCTCTCCGTCACGCGCAGCGTGACACCTCTCCCGCGGGAGAGGCGGGCGATTCGTGAATCGCACCTACAAGTGAATTGATTGATAGTGCGCCGCCGTCAGCGCAGGCACACCGACGCGATTCGCGCTGCGCTGCAGCGCGTGCTACGGATTGAAGCCATTTCCCTTTGCGGGGTTCCGACGGTGAATTTTGCAACGCAAAATTCAAAAACCAAAGCCGCGGTGCGGCGACGTGTATGGGGTTCCCCGACGCGAACTTGAGAGCGTTGGGGGTTCCCGTTTTAGGCGGGGAGCAAACGACGCCACAAGTAAAAATATGCACACAGTTCGCAAGCGGTCAAGCGGAACGCTTGTCTGATTCTTTTGGTATCTTTTCTTGCAGAAGCAAGAAAAGTACATCGTTTCCTTTTAAGGAAAACAGAAAAGGTGTTAAAAAAATTTTTTCCATCGTCGCCTTTCGACAGCATTTTTGCGGTCGCGGTTGTATCATTTACATACAAAATCAAAAACAAAGAGGCACAATATGAACGACATTATAAAACTTTGCGACGGCGGTGAAATGGCGGTGTTTCTACCGCACGAGCTCGATCATCACTCGGCGTCGCTCGTACGAGCCGACATCGACAGCGCGCTGTTTGAAAAGCATCCGAAAACGCTCGTCTTTGATCTTTCGGATGTGGAATTTATGGACAGTGCGGGGCTGGGGCTGATATTAGGCAGATACGCTCGCGCGTCGGTGCTCGGCATACCGATAATAATACGAAATCCGTCTGAGCGGCAGAGGCGGCTGCTCGGCATGGCGCATATGCAAAGCATTGTGAAGATTGAAGAAAGCGAGGCGACGGCAAATGAAGAAAGTGCTGAATGAGATCAAGTGCATGTTCCCGTCGATATCGAAAAACGAAGCGCTGGCGCGGAGCATCGTCACGGGATTCATGCTCCCGCTCGATCCGAAAGCGGACGAACTCGCCGACGTGAGATGCGCTGTCAGCGAGGCGGTGACGAATTGCATCGTTCACGCGTATCGCGGAACTGTCGGCGACATAACTTTAACGCTGAAGGTATACGAGGGGCGGAAAATGAAGATCACCGTCGCTGACGGCGGATGCGGCATCGACGACATCGCCGAGGCGCGCCGTCCGCTGTTCACGACGGCACCCGATGAGGACAGATGCGGCATGGGATTTTCGATTATGGAGAGCTTTTCCGATAAACTTGTCGTGATCTCGCAAAAGGGGCGTGGAACTAAAGTGACAATGATAAAAAATCTTTCATCCTCGGGCGGACTTCCTCATACATAATGAGGAGGGGAGTATGTTAAAAGAAGAAACCAAACCGGAAAACGCAAATTTATCACTTATCAGGGAGATCAAAAACGGGAATGCCTCGGCGCTCGATGAATTGATCTCGTCGAACATGGGACTCGTCAAAAACATTGCACGGCGATTCATCGGGCGCGGCACCGATTACGAGGACATCGTGCAGATCGGGAGCATCGGAATGATTAAAGCGGCGAAAAGCTTTGACGAAAGCTACGGAACGGCTTTCTCAACGTACGCCGTGCCGCTGATAATCGGCGAGATACGCCGATTTCTGCGCGACGACGGAATGATAAAGGTCAGCCGCGACATAAAGCGGCGAGCGATATCGGTACTCCGCGCGAAAGAGGAATTCGTGAAGCGGAACTCGCGCGAGCCCAAAATGAGCGAACTGTGCGCGCTGTGCGGGCTTTCAGCCGACGAGATCGTCGAATGCCTCGACGCGACGTCTCCCGT
>JAFXWT010000150.1 GCA_017542695.1 Clostridia bacterium | reverse complement strand
TGGCGGCGCGCCATTTTTTCGTCAAGCCCTGCGGAAAGATAAACGGGAGTCCTGACTCCGATCTCGTGTGCTGCTTCGATCTGCGCGCCGAGAAGGTCAAATGTGAGCGTCGGGTGCATTTCGTTCGCTTTCGACGGATGGTATGCCCAGCCGTGATGACACTTTGAAAACAGAGTTATCGAGTTCACGTGTCCTTTTTTCAGCGCTTTCTGGAAATTCTCCTTTGAGAATTCGCTGCCCACGCCGGGAATCAGTTCACTTGTGTGAAAATCGAGATGTACCTGTCTGAAATTCATCATTTACCTCCGATATTATCTTTCGACCTGTTCCATTATGAACGCTTCGAGTATGTCGCCGACCTTGATGTCATTGAATTTTTCAAGTCCGACGCCGCATTCATAGCCGGACGCAACTTCCTTAACGTCGTCCTTGAAGCGACGGAGCGACGAGATGGCATCCTCGAATATCACGACGCCGTCGCGCACGATGCGTATCTTCGACTTGTTCGTGATCTTGCCGTCCTGAACGTACGAGCCCGCGATCGTGCCGACGTTCGGAACGTGAATGGTCTGTCTGACCTCCGCGTGACCGAGCACCGCCTCGCGGAATACGGGCTTCAGCATGCCCTTGATAGCCGCTTCGATCTCCTCGATGCACTCGTAAATAATACGGTACGTGCGTATCTCGACGCCCTGCCTGTCTGCGGAATCAATCGCCGTCTTATCCGGACGGACGTTAAAGCCGACGATTATCGCGCTCGACGCAGCGGCGAACTGAACGTCGTTCTCCGTGATGCCGCCGACCGCCGAATGAATGACATTGACGTGCACCTCGTCGTTCGAGGGCTTGAGCAGCGACGTTTTGACCGCCTCGGCGGAGCCCTTGACGTCCGCCTTGACGACGATATTTAGGTCCTTCACGCCCTCTTTTATCTGATTGAAGAAGTCTTCGAGTTTTATTCTCGTGTTTGCGTTGAGTTCATCCTCTTTCTCCTTCATGCGACGCTGTTCAGCAAGCTCACGAGCCATTTTTTCGTCCTCGACGGCGTTGAACTCATCGCCCGCCATCGGCACTTCGTCAAGTCCCGCTATCTCAACGGGCACAGACGGACCCGCTTCCTTGACCGGCTTGCCGCGATCGTCCGTCATGGCGCGTACGCGTCCGACCGACGTTCCCGCGATGACGGTGTCGCCCGCACGGAGCGTGCCGTTCTGAACGAGGATCGTCGCAACAGGACCGCGTCCCTTGTCGAGCTTCGCTTCGATGACCACGCCTTTGGCGCGGCGCTTCGGATTTGCCTTGAGCTCCGCAACTTCCGCAACGAGAAGGATATTTTCAAGCAGATCGGGTATTCCCTTTTTTGTCAGCGCCGAAACGGGAACGCATATCGTCTTGCCGCCCCATTCCTCGGGGAGAAGATCGTACTGCGTCAGCTCCTGTTTTACCTGATCGGGATTTGCTCCCGGCTTGTCGATCTTGTTGATCGCAACGATTATTTCAACTCCCGCGGCTTTCGCGTGGTTGATCGCCTCGACCGTTTGAGGCATGATGCCGTCATCGGCGGCGACGACAAGAATGGCGATATCCGTCGCCATAGCGCCGCGAGCGCGCATCGCCGTGAACGCCTCGTGTCCGGGCGTATCGAGGAACGTGATGTATTTTCCGTTGATGTTCACGCGGTAAGCGCCGATGCTCTGCGTGATGCCTCCCGCTTCGCCCGCTGTCACGTGCGTGTTTCTGATAGCGTCGAGCAGCGACGTTTTGCCGTGGTCGACGTGTCCCATAACGCATATAACGGGAGGACGCTCGACGAGCGTTTCGGGTGCGTCTTCCGCCACGTCAAAGAGCTTTTCTTCGATTGAAACGTGTACTTCTTTATTTACGACAGCGCCCAGCTCATCCGCGATGAGATAGGCCGTGTCGTAGTCGATCTCCTGGTTTACGGTCGCCATAACGCCCATCATCATAAGGCGCTTTACGACTTCGCTTGCCGTTACTTTAAGGCGTTGAGCAAGCTCGCCGACCGTGATCTCGTCGGGGACGGATATGACGAGTTTCTGTTTCTTCGGCGGTGTGCTTTCCTTTTTGCCTTTGCCCGCTTTGTCCTGATCTTTCCTTGTCGGGAATGCCTTGTTCGGCTGCTTTTTCAGCTTCTGTCTGTCGGGCACGTTTGCGCGGCGAGCTGAATCGGGAACGAAGCTTTCAAGACGCTCGTCGTACTTTGAAAGGTCGACGTTTGAAGAGCGCGTGTCGACGACGCGCGTCTTCTTGACCGCGGTGACGGTTTCGCCGCCGCCCATCTTGATATTTGCGTTCTTCTGCGGCTGCTCCTGTTTTTTCTCCGGCTTTTGCTGCGGTTTCGACTGCTGAGAACCGAAGTTCGGTTTTGCAAAACGATCAAGCGTCTTTGACGCGCCGCGCTCCGGCTGAGGTTGAGACGGTATCTTTACCGTCTGCTTCTTCTGCGCCGGTTTTTCCTCCGATTTCTTCGGAGCTTCATTCTTCGGTTCGGGCTTTTTTTGCTCCGCCTTTTCGGGAGCTTTTTCGGGCTCTGCGGGTTTTTCTTCGGCTTTCACTTTATGAACCTTCGGCTCTTTGTGCTTGACGTCCGCCTTTCCCGAAAGATAATCGCCCATATTGCTGATCTGATTCTGCAAAGTAAGGTAATCCAAAAGCACGGAAAACTCGTCGGCGTTCAGCGTTCCCGTCGAATTTTTCGTTCCGAGACCCGCGGCGGCGATGCCGTCCGTCAGATCCTTGCTCTTCATTTCCAGATCCTTTGCAAGAAGATTTATGCGTATTTTGGTTTCTGCTATCATTACGTTACCGTCCCTCCGTAATCATTTGTTCTTTTGTCTTGAATTGATAAGACGCACTATGTTCTCATCCGTTATCCCGACGCACGCGACGGCCGATTTGCCTATCGCCGCGCCGAGCTCTTCCGTCGTAACATCTATCGTTTCTACCTCGGCATTATAATAGTCCGCGCAGCCGAGTATGCGTTTTTTTGAATTGTCGGAAGCGCGGGACGACAAAAGTATGAGCAATACTTTTCCATCCCTCACGCCGTCACAGACCATTTCCGTTCCGATAATGAGCTTTCCCGCTCTTCTTCCGAGTCCGACCCTGAAAAGGAGCGACTTTTTTTCTCCGTTATCCATTTACGTTTCCGATCTCGTCCTCAAGCTTTTGAAATAAATCGTCGGGTATCTCGCATCCGAGGTTCGATTCAAGGCGGCGGCGCGCTTTTTTGAGACACGCCTTCGACGGACAGATATATGCTCCCCTGCCCGACTTTTTTCCCGTCAAGTCGATTTCGACTCCGCCGTCGTTCGCAAGACGCACGACGCGGATAAGATCCCGCTTTGTTTTTTTCTCCCCGCAGCCGACGCAGCGGCGCTCGGGTATCTTTTTCTGCGCCGTCATATCACACCGTCTTGATGTCGATCTTGAATCCCGTAAGGCGAGCCGCAAGGCGCGCGTTCTGCCCCTCTCTGCCGATTGCAAGAGAAAGCTGATCGGGAGACACTATGACGCGGCACGATTTTTCCGTCTCGAACGTCACGCTCTCGACCGTCGCCGGTTTCAGCGCCGCCGCGACAAATTCCTCGGGCACTTCGCTGAACTGAACGACGTCGATCTTCTCGCCGCAAAGCTCGTCTGTGATGTTTGTGATACGGCTGCGTTTCGCGCCGATGCACGCGCCGACGGCGTCGACGTTCTCGTCCCTCGACTGAACGGCGATCTTAGTTCTCGATCCCGCTTCGCGCGAAATGCCGCGGATAACGACCGTTCCGTCCTGTATCTCGGGCACTTCGAGCTCGAAAAGACGCTTCACAAGTCCGAAATGCGAACGCGAAAGTGTTACGACGGGACCTCTGTATTCGCTGCTGACTTCCATAACGAAAACCTTTATATGATCGCCAACCATAAATTCCTCGCCCGGTATCTGCTCGCTTTTGAGAAGCACCGCTTCGCTCGTGCCCGTGTCGACGATGACGTTTCCGTTCGTCGGATCAATCTTGACGACTGTCGCCGTGATGACCTCTTCTTTCTTGTTCTCATATTCGCGTATCATCATCGAGCGCTCCGCTTCGCGGATGCCCTGCACAATGACTTGCTTTGCAATTCCGGCGCTTAGACGGCCGAAATTCTTCGTTTTGACTTCGATCTCGCACACGTCGCCGAGCTTGTATCTGCGGCTGACCTTTTTCGCGTCCTCGACTGTGATCTCCGTATCGGGATCGGTAATTTCCGCAACAACGTTCAACTGTTTGAAAACCTTTACGTCCTTTTTCACGGGATCGAGCAGTATACGCACGTTTGCGTTGCCGCCGTTTTCTCTTTTGAACGCGGAAACAAGAGCCGCCTCGACTTTTTCAAGCATATACTCCTTCGGAATACCCTTTTCCTTTTCGAGCAGATCGAGTGCGTTAAAAAATTCGGTGTTCATCTTAATTGCCTTTCTGTTTATAGTAATAGTTATATTTTTTCAAAATCAAAAAGTGTTTTCGCCTTGCCGATCTTCGAGTACGGTACGGATATCTCCCCGCCATCCGTTTTTATCGTGACGGCGTTCTCGTCGGCGGAGACGATCTCCCCGATATACGATTTCTTTCCGTCATCGTCGGGAGCGAAAAGACGTATCTCCGCGCGCTCGCCGACGGCGCTCTCAAAATGAGCGACCTTCTTCAGCGTTCTTTCCGCACCGGGCGACGATACCTCAAGGTGATCCCATTCGTAATTTTCAAGCAACGGCATGATCGCGCGGTGAACGCGCTCGCAGTCGTTTATGTCGATGCCTCCGTCCTTGTCGATCGTGACTCGCAAATACTGCTCCGCCCCCTCGCGGACGTACTCGACGTCCCAAATCTCATATCCCTTGTCGTTTACGAGCGGTGTGATCACATTTTCGGCGAGAGCCGCCACTCCGATATTTTTTGCCATAAGCCCTCCGTTTACACAAGAGAATGAGAGTGGACGGCGCCCACTCTCACAGAATACGTTTTTTCTGTACATATAATAACAGAAAAATCCGTAAATTGCAATAGTTTTTGAAAAATATTTTTTCAAATCACACCCTTTTGTAACACTTTTTCAGCCAAAACATATATTTTATTAAGAAC
>JAFXWT010000149.1 GCA_017542695.1 Clostridia bacterium | reverse complement strand
GGGTGATATATCTCGTCGACGATGCCCGTCGAGAGCCCTATCTGGTTGCCGTACGACGAATAGCCCGCCGCCGCCGATTTGACGATCTTTCTCTGCGGGAGCTTGCCTTTCATCGTCTTTGAAACGGGAACGGTCGGATCAGCCGCACCCGTGACTCGCATCGCACCGTAAACGTACGAGCGCCCCGAGAGCGGATCGCGGATGGCGCCGCCGATGCACGTCGCCGCTCCGCCGAACGGCTCGATCTCGGTCGGGTGATTGTGAGTTTCGTTTTTGAAAAGGAGAAGCCACGGCTCAATCTTTCCGTCTACCTCGACGTCGATCTTCACAGTGCAGGCGTTGATCTCATCGGAAACGTCGAGCTTTTCAAGTTTGCCCGCGCGGCGCAGGTATTTGACCGCGACGGTGGCGACGTCCATCAGGCACACGGGCTTTTTCGAGCCGACCTCTTTTTTGATTTTCAGGTAGTTTTCGTATTCGCTCTGTAAAAAATCGTCCTCGAATCTCACGTTGTCGATGATCGTGAGGAACGTCGTGTGGCGGCAGTGATCCGACCAATACGTGTCGATCATGCGTATCTCCGTTATCGTCGGATCGCGGTGCTCGGAGATAAAATATTTTTGACAGAACGCGACGTCGCCCGCGTCCATTGCGAGCGAGTAGTCGTTTCTGAATTTTTCAAGTCCTGCTTCATCAAGCGAAATAAAACCGTCGAGAGTGTCGACGCTTTGCGGTATATCGTAATCTATTTTCAGCGACGCGGGTTTGTCAAGCGACGCTTCGCGGGCTTCAACGGGGTTTATGACGTGCTTTTTGATCGTTTCTATCTCCGACGGCGTAGCGTCGCCGTAAATGATATAGACTTTCGCGGTCCTGACGGTCGGGCGCTCTCCGCGCGATATGATCTGTATGCACTGCGCCGCGCTGTCGGCACGTTGGTCGAACTGCCCGGGAAGGTATTCGACAGCGAAAACAATTCCGCCGCGCGCGTCGAGCGAATCCGTGACAATATCAGTCTGCGGTTCGGAAAAAACAGTCTTTTTCGCATACTCGAAAAGCTCCGGCGCGATGTTTTCCGAATCGTATCTGTTTATGACGCGGACGCTTTCAATCGACGTTATGCCAAGAAACTCGCGTATCTCCGCTGTCAGCGCGCGCGCCTCGTTTGCGAGCTCCGCTTTCTTTTCGACAAATACTCTGTAAACCATTATTTACCCTCCGCAATCAGCGCGCGCCGCCCGATGTCGCGGCGACAGTACGCATTTTCAAAATGTATTTTGCCGACGCATTCGTAAGCGCCGTTTACCGCGTCCGCGAGAGTGTCGGATACGCAAGTCACACCAAGTACGCGGCCGCCGTCCGTCACAAGTTTTCCGTCTTTCAGCTTCGCCCCGGCGACGTAAATTTTATTTACCTCGTCTGACGGAATATTTATTTCATATCCTCTTTCGTATTTTACGGGGTAGCCGCTCGACGCCATAATGACGCAGCAGGCGTATTTATCTGAAAACTTGACGTCAATTTTGTCGAGCGTTCCGCTTGTCGTCGCATGCATTACAGTGAGTAAATCGCTTTCGAGAAGAGGCAATACGACCTGCGTTTCCGGATCGCCAAAGCGGCAGTTGTATTCGATGACTTTCGGACCGTCTTTCGTTATCATCAGCCCGAAGTAAAGGCAACCTCTGAACGTGCGCCCTTCGGCGTTCATCGCCTTTACCGTCGGCATGAAAATTTTTTCCATGCAATCGGCAGCAACGCTTTCGGTGTAGTAAGGATTCGGTGCGACGGTCCCCATTCCGCCCGTGTTCAGTCCCTCGTCGCCGTCAAGCGCGCGCTTGTGATCCATCGACGAGACCATCGGAACGACGGTCTTTCCGTCGGTGAACGAAAGCACCGAAACCTCGGGACCTTCAAGGAATTCCTCAATAACGACATGATCGCCGCTCTTTCCGAACTGTTTGTCGCGCATTATAGAGACGACGGCGTTTTCCGCCTCCTCGCGCGTTTTCGCAATAATTACTCCCTTGCCAAGCGCGAGTCCGTCAGCTTTAATGACGGTCGGGAGCGGCGCCGATTTGACGTATTCAAGCGCCGCGTCAGCGTCGTCGAATACTTCATATCCAGCCGTCGGAATGCCGTATTTCTTCATCAGATTTTTGGAAAAGACCTTGCTTCCCTCGATGATCGCCGCGTTAGCGCGAGGCCCAAAGCACGGTATTCCCTTTTCTTCGAGCGCGTCGACAGCGCCCAAAACAAGCGGATCATCCGGTGCGACGACCGCGTAGTCGATCTTATTTTTTACTGCGAAATCGACGATCTTGTCGATTTCCTTTGCGCCTATCGGTACGCAAACGGCGTCGGCGGCGATGCCGCCGTTGCCGGGAAGCGCGTAAATTTTATTTACCTTTTTGTTTTCTTTCAGTTTTTTGATGATGGCGTGCTCGCGTCCGCCGCCGCCGACAACCATTATTTTCATGTCGATGTCCTTTATCAATGATGGAATAATCTCATTTTCGTAAACGCCATCACGATGCCGTATTTGTCACAGCAATCAATGACGAGATCGTCTCTGATCGAGCCGCCCGGCTCGGCAATATAGCTGACTCCGCTCTTATGCGCGCGCTCGATGTTGTCGTCAAACGGGAAGAAAGCGTCGGAGCCGAGCGAAACGCCGCCGAGCGTCGAAAGATACGCTCTCTGCTCCTCTTTTGTAAACGGCTCGGGACGCGTTTTGAAGTATTTTTGCCATACGCCGTCGGCACATACGTCTTCTTCGTTCTGATTTATGTAGCCGTCGATCACGTTATCTCTGTCCGGACGGCCGAGCGTCTCAAGGAACGGGAGCCCGAGCACCTTGTCGTGCTGGCGCAAAAACCACGTGTCAGCTTTCGATCCCGCAAGACGCGTGCAGTGTATCCTCGACTGCTGTCCCGCGCCGACGCCGATCGCCTGTCCGTCGTAAGCAAAGCATACGGAGTTCGACTGCGTGTATTTAAGCGTGATGAGCGACACGATAAGGTCGCGCGCGGCGCTCTCTGGCAGGTCTTTGTTCTTCGTCACAATGTCGGAAAGGAGCTCTTTATTTATCTTGAAATTGTTTCTTCCCTGCTCAAACGTAATGCCGAAAACCTGCTTTTGCTCGGTCTCTTCGGGAATGTATTCGGGATCAATTTTTACTATATTGTAAGCGCCCTTGCGCTTTGTTTTGAGAATTTCGAGCGCTTCCGGCTCGTACCCCGGGGCGATGATTCCGTCTGATACTTCGCGCTTTATCATTTTCGCGGTCGTAACGTCGCAAACATCGGAGAGCGCGACAAAATCGCCGAACGAACACATTCTGTCGGTGCCGCGGGCGCGTGCGTAAGCCGAGGCAAGCGGCGAATCATCGAGTCCCTCGATATCGTCGACAAAGCAGGCCTTTTTCAGCTTTTCGGAAAGCTTTATGCCGACCGCCGCCGACGTCGGACTGACGTGCTTGAACGACGTGACAGCGGGCAGCCCCGTCGCTTCTTTCAGCTCTTTGACGAGCTGCCATGCGTTGAAAGCGTCGAGAAAGTTGATATATCCGGGGCGGCCCGAAAGTATCTCGATCGGAAGGTCGGAGCCATTTTTCATGAATATTCTTGCGGGTTTCTGATTGGGATTGCAGCCGTATTTCAGTTCAAATTCCTTCATATTCCATCCTCACACTTTCAGTTCGTATTTCGTGTCGCTGGTTTTATACTTTTGTATAACAGAGTACGCGAAATCGCGCAAAAATTCATCGACCTGCGACGCGCTCCTGCCGGTGAATTTCGCGGGATCGAGCTGCGCTCTGATCTCTTCCTCGCCAAGCGAGAAGAGCGGATCGGAGGCGATGCGGGCGATGAGATCGTTCTTCGCGCCGTTCAGTTTGACTTCCGTCGCCGCCGCCTGCGAGTGAACGCGGAGCGCCTCGTGGAGATGTTGTCTGTCTCCGCCCTTTTTGACGGCCTCCATCATTATGTTTTCCGTTGCCATGAACGGCAGTTTTTCCATCACGCGACGATTTATCACCTTTTCGTAAACAACGAGCCCGCTTGTAACGTTGGCGTAGATATTCAGTATCGCGTCGACGGCGAGAAACGCCTCGGAAACGGATATTCTTTTATTCGCGCTGTCGTCGAGCGTGGGCTCAAACCACTGCGTGCCCGCGGTCAGCGCGGGATTTATCGCGTCCGCCATTACGTAGCGGGAAAGCGCCGTTATGCGCTCACAGCGCATCGGGTTGCGCTTGTACGGCATTGCCGACGAGCCGATCTGGCTCTTTTCAAACGGCTCTTCGACCTCCTCGAACGACTGCAAAATACGCATATCGTTTGAAAATTTTGACGCGCTCGCGGCAAATCCGGCAAGCGTTGAAAGGAAGTACGCGTCCGTCTTTCTCGAATAAGTCTGCCCCGAAACGGGAACGCACTTTTCAAAACCGAAATCGGCGGCGATCATCTTTTCAAGTTTCTTCACCTTTTCCTCGTTGCCGTCGAAAATGTCCATAAAGCTCGCCTGCGTGCCCGTCGTTCCCTTTTGTCCGAGAAGTTTCAGGTTAGAAAGCTGAAATTCGAGGTTTTCAATGTCCATTATCAGCTCGTTCATCCAGAGCGTCGCGCGCTTGCCGACAGTCGTCAGCTGCGCGGGCTGCAGGTGCGTGTACGCAAGGCACGGGAGCGATTTGTATTTGTCCGCGAAAGCGGCGAGATTATTCAGCACTGCCGCGGCTTTTTTCAGAATTATCTTCGACGCTTCCCGAAGAATTATAACGTCCGTGTTGTCTCCGACATAGCACGACGTCGCGCCGAGGTGGATTATTCCCGCGGCTTTCGGACACTGCACTCCGTAGGCATAAACGTGGCTCATCACGTCGTGGCGGACTTCCTTCTCGCGCGCCTCGGCGACGTCGTAGTTGATATCGTCCTTGTGTGCTTCAAGCTCTGCTATCTGCTCGTCCGAAATGTCAATTCCAAGCGATTTTTCGGCTTTGGCGAGAGATATCCAGAGCCGCCGCCAAGTGCGGAATTTGAAGTTTTCGGAGAAGATGTACTGCATTTCGTCGGACGCGTAGCGCGTCGAGAACGGCGAAACGTAACGGTCTTTCATGTCCATATCGTACTCCTTTATACGTTTTTATTGATCACGCGGTCGTCATAGCTCATATCGGAAAGATCGACAAAGCGCGTGTAAAGTGATATCTTGTTATTGTCGTCGAGCGCGTCCCAAAGAGAATTTGTGAATTCGTCGATGTCGTCGGGGATGATGATGCGTTCGGGTTCGCCCTGAAAAGTCGGGATCGGCGTGCCGTCTGTGACGTAGGTGTGCAGGAAATGTCCGAGTCCCGCTTTCGACGGATAGGAAAATGTGAAGCGCGCGCAGTCGGCGCCGTCTTCGTCGACGCTTTTCAGTATGCTCATTTTATAAGTGAAATCGCCGTTCGAAAAATCGAGGATGCCTGAGATGCGCGGGGTGAAATTCGGCTTATCGGGCTCAAAGGCGCGCGTTTCGAGCGCCTGCTCGAACGTGCCGCCCCAGCCGAGCGCGTCGACTATTGAATCCGTCTGATCTCCGTTTGTGACAATGAGGTTATTTTTGTATTCGCGGAGCGCCGCATAGATGATGAGCGACGGGTCCTCTACTTTCGACTCGTCGTACGGCTCCGTGTAAAGTGCGCCGTCGCGCTTGACGAAAACGCGGTTGCGGCTGTTGGCGCTCCTGCCCATAATGAAGTATGCGACGGCGGCGTGTTTTCCGTCTTCCGTCTTGCCGATGATGATCCCGCGGCCGACGTATGGGTTGCCTTTTATGAGTTCATCCGCCGTGTTTATCTTATATACGTTCATTTTTCTTCTCCATCTTTTCTTTCATTATTTTTGCGGCGACTTTTTCCGTCGCGGCGGGGAGTATGCGCCATTCGGCGAGGCGCATCACGCGCATTTGCAGTGATTCGGGTGTGTCGCCGTCGCAAACGCTGACAGCTTTCTGCATTATGATCTCGCCGCCGTCGGCGATCTCGTTCACATAGTGCACCGTCGCGCCCGTGACCTTGACGCCGTATTTCAGCGCCGCCTCGTGAACGTGCAGTCCGTAAAAGCCCTTGCCGCAAAACGAAGGTATCAGCGACGGGTGGACGTTGATAATCCTCTTCGGATATTTTCTCACGAAATCCTCACTGAGTATCGACATGAAGCCCGCGAGGACTATCAGCTCAACGGCGTATTCGCGGAGCTTCGACACTATCCTTTCTTCAAATTCCTCTTGCGAGGAGCATTGCCTGCGCGGGATTATCGCCGCGGGGATGCCCGCGTTTTCCGCGCGCTTAACGGCGAACGCCTCGGCGCTCGAAGACACCACGAGAACGATCTCCCCGCTTTTTATCCTTCCCTCGCGTTCGGCGTCGATCAGTGCCTGCAAATTCGTTCCGCCGCCCGAAACCATGACGGCGATCCTTGTCTTATTCATAACTTACCTCATTTGATGATTATCTTTTCGTCCGATTTTATGATTTTTCCGATGACGTATGCGTTCTCGCCGTTTGCTTTCAGTATCGTGAGCGCCGCGTCGACTTCCGACGCGGGAACTGTGACGCTCATTCCGACGCCCATATTGAACGTGTTGAACATATCGCGCTCGGGGATGTTCCCCGCTTTCGCTATAACGTCGAAGATCGGAAGTGTGCGCACGGCGCTCTTTTCAATAACCACGCCGAGCCCGTCGGGAATGGAGCGCGGGATGTTTTCGTAAAATCCGCCGCCCGTGATGTGCGAAATGCCGCGCACGGCGACTTTGTCGATCAGCGCGAGTATCGGCTTTACGTATATTTTCGTCGGGGTGAGGAGCGTTTGTCCGAGCGACTTTCCGCCGAGGGCGGCGATGGGCGATCTCATATCGGCGTGTTCGACGTCGAGCACTTTACGCACGAGCGAAAATCCGTTTGAGTGAACGCCAGACGACGGGAGAGCGATCATAACGTCGCCATCTCTCATTTTTTTATTGTCGATGATCTTGTCCCTGTCGACCATGCCGACGGCAAAGCCCGCAAGATCGTACTCGTCGGCGGGGTAAAAGCCCGGCATTTCCGCCGTTTCGCCGCCGATCAGCGCCGCCCCGCTCTGAACGCATCCGTCGGCGACGCCCTTTACGATGTCAGCAATCTTTTCGGGTTTGTTCTTGCCGCAGGCGATGTAGTCGAGGAAGAACAGCGGGCGCGCGCCGGAGCAGATTATGTCGTTGACGCACATCGCCACACAGTCGATGCCGACGGTGTCGTGCTTATCCATGAGGAATGCGATCTTCAGCTTTGTGCCGACGCCGTCGGTGCCCGAAACGAGCACGGGGCGGCTCATTCCCGCGATATCGGGTTCAAACAGCCCGCCGAAGCCACCGATATCGGAGCAGACGCCCGCCGTCAGCGTTTTATTTATATGCGTTTTCATCAGTTCGACGGCGCGGTAACCCGCCGTAATGTCAACGCCCGCCGCGGCGTAGCTTTCAGATTTGGAATTCTCTATCATTTTCTTATTCCTTTCCGTTCCAGCAATATGTGCACAGTTTGCACGGTTCGATTCCTATCGCTTTGATTATTCCGTCGAGCGACTGAAATTCAAGAGACGAGAAGTGCATCTTCTCGCATATCGCCGCGCGGAGCTTTTTCCCGCGTTCAGTCGAGCCGTCGGCGTATTCGTCGATGTGATCGAAGCCCTCGTCGCCTTCAAGCTCTTTAATGACGCGGCGGGCAAGCAGTTCCATGTCGCTCGTGGCGCGGGAGAAATTGAGGTATTTGCAGCCGTACATTATCGGCGGGCACGCGGAGCGGATATGCACCTCTCGCGCGCCGTGATCGTAGAGAAAGTCGACGGTTTCCTTCATTTGCGTTCCGCGGACGATCGAATCATCGACAAACAGCAGACTCTTTCCTTTTATCAGCTCGTGAACGGGTATCTGCTTCATTTTTGCGACTCGGTCGCGTTCGACCTGTTCGGTCGGCATGAAACTGCGCGACCACGTCGGCGTGTATTTTATGAACGCGCGGGCAAACGGAATGCCGCTCTTGTTGGCGTAGCCGATCGCGTGAGGCGTGCCTGAATCCGGAACGCCGCCGACGTAGTCCACTCCCTCGGCGTTACTTGCCGCCTTGTCGTTTTCCGCCATGATCGCACCGTTTTTGTACCGCATCATCTCGACGTTCACGCCCTCGTAGCTCGACGTCGGATAGCCGTAATACGACCACAAAAACGAGCAGATACGCATTTCCTTGCCCGCTGAAGCAAGCACTCTGACGCCGTCGGCGCTGATCTCGACGACCTCGCCGGGTCCGAGTTCTTTCTCGACGTCGAATCCGAGCTTCCGGCACGCAAACGACTCAAAAGAAACACAATATCCGTCTTCCCCTCTGCCTATCAGCACAGGGAGCCGCCCGAGCTTGTCGCGCGCGGCGATGATGCTGTTTTTTTCGGTAAGTATCAGAACCGTCGCCGTGCCATTGATGACGCTTTCGGCGTATTTGATGCCCTCAACGAACGTCGGCTTCTGATTTATCAGCGCGGCAAGTATTTCCGTCGAGTTGACGGCGCCGCCCGTCATGGCGCAAAAGTGACCGCCGTTACTTGAAAGATATTTTTTTATTATTTCGTCGGCGTTTGTTATCACGCCCGTCATGGATATGGCGTAAACACCGAGATTTGATCGGATTATCAGCGGCTGCGGATCGTAATCGCTGATGCAGCCGATCGCCGCCTTGCCGCGCATTTCCTCGAAAATGCGTGCAAATTTCGTGCGGAACGGCGAGTTTGAGATATCGTGTATTTCGCGTTGAATGCCTATTTGCTCATCGTATGCCGCCATGCCGCCGCGGCGCGTTCCGAGATGGGAATGATAATCTGTCCCGAAGAAAACGTCGGGGATAACGTCGCGCTTTGCAACAGCGCCGAAGAAACCGCCCATGTCGGTTCAGTCTCCGAAAACGCGGCGCATCATTTCGTTGTATGCGTCTTCAACTCCGCCCATATCGCGGCGAAAGCGATCCTTGTCGAGCTTTTCATTCGTTTTCGCGTCCCAGAAGCGGCACGTGTCGGGGGATATCTCGTCCGCAAGGACTATCTCGCCGTCCGCCGTCTTGCCGAATTCGAGTTTGAAATCGACGAGCTTTACGCCGAGGGTGAGGAAGTATTCTTTGAGCACTGCGTTCACCTTGAACGCCATGGATTTGATGAGTTCGATCTCGTCCCACGTTGCGAGTCCGAGCACGACTGCGTGATATGAATTAAGAAGCGGGTCGTGCAGATCGTCGTTTTTATACGAAAATTCGATCGTCGGCTCGCTGAAAACGATGCCTTCCTCAACGCCGTAGCGCGATGCAAAGTGACCTGCCGATATGTTTCTGATAATGACTTCAAGGGGGACTATCGATACTTTTTTGACGAGCGTGTCGCGCTCTGAAAGCTCCTCGACGTAGTGCGTTCTGACGCCGTTCTTTTCAAGCAGGCGCATAGGGTAGTTCGTCATTCGGTTGTTGATGACGCCCTTGCCGACGATCGTTCCCTTTTTCAGTCCGTCGAGCGCCGTCGCGTCGTCCTTATACGAAACGATAACGAAGTTTTCGTCTGTCATCGCGTATACCTTTTTTGCTTTTCCCTCGTAAAGAAGCGTTGTTTTTTCCATTTTTATATCCTCCGATATTTATTTTTGAAGTGAGTTCAGCTCCGCAGACACCTCTGCGTCCTTTTCGAGCACTTTTTTCGCGTCCGCGGCGCGTTTATCGTCGAGCTTCTTCTGAAGTTCCGGCTCGCAAATGGCGATTATTTCGGCTGAAAGTAAAGCGGCATTGACTGCACCGTCCACAGCGACCGTGGCTACGGGTATCCCCGATGGCATCTGTACTGTAGAAAGAAGCGCGTCAACGCCGTCCATATTATTCGATTTTAAGGGTATGCCTATAACGGGCAGAGTTGTCCTTGCCGCCAGCGCGCCCGCAAGATGCGCCGCCATTCCGGCCGCGGCGATCAGAACGCCGAATCCGTTCTGTCGCGCATTTGACGCAAAATCCGCCGCTTCGTCGGGCGTTCTGTGCGCGGAAAACACGTGCGCCTCATACGGTACTCCGAGGGACGCGAGCGTTTCCGCCGTCTTTCTGACAATGGGAAGATCGCTTGCGCTCCCCATGACTATACCGACTTTTTTCATGTTTTCATCCTTTCGTCGCCGAACGAAAATAAAGATGGGCGCACCTATCCTTTCAAAAAAGAATAAGCGTGCCCGTTGCTTTCGGCGAATTGATCTTCATATCTTTTTCCTGCTTTCCCGCGGCCGCGCCGCTGTGATCGCTGAAATTGATTACAAGAATATTATACTATATCCCCCTTTTGTTGTCAAGGGATTTTTATTGCTTTTTGCACAAAAATGATTACAATTTTTATTGCTTTTGATGAAGATTTTTTATCTTTTTGCACAAAAAAGCGGCGGCAAAAGCCGCCGCCGTAATGTCGGTGATCCGTTTTATTTGACGAAATAACTAAGGCACATGATTATAAGAAATATAAACGGCGCGGCCATGCACGTAAGAATGAGCACCATCCTCACGTTTTCCCATATTTCTTTCTTCTGCGCGGGACTTAGCTTTTCCCTTTTCTGTTCTTCATTCATGGTAATTACCCCCGTGAATACCGATTTGTTATCTTTATAATATCACAACTCGGTTTATTTGTCAACATAATGCGCTGATTTATTTTCGCCGTTTTTATCGGTGCTCGTCTTTTTTCTTTTTCACAAAAATGAGAACGCCGAGAGATGCCGGAATGACGAGCGCCGATGAAAGCGCGGAAGCGCATCCGCTTTTTGCGGGAGGCGCGGAGGTGGTCGACGCTTCGGTCGCTTCCGTCGTCGGCGCGGCGGTTGCCTCTGTTGCAGACGCCGTCGTCGGTTCGGCGGTCGTCTGTTCCGCCGTCGTCAGTTCAGCGGTGGTCGTCGCCTCGGTCGTTGCTTCGGTTGTTGCCGCAATGACGGGCGGAACGTACTCCTCGCCGACAAAATACTCATATATACCAGCCGCGCGCACGCGCATGAAATCGGTAAGGAAGCCGATGGCGCTCTGATCGTCTCCGCTCTTATAGACTTCCCATTCCTCAAAATCGCGTCCGCGCATGTGTCCCCACAGGATCTTATCGGCGGCGACAGTGTCGGCGAGTTTATCGGACATTCTGTCGATAAATCCGCCTTCGGCGAGCATTTCCGTCACCTTGTCGGCGGCGAGCGTCGCGTACTCGGCGAGCTTTGTGCCGAGTTCCTCATGCGCGATAAGCTTTGCGCCGAAGAAGCGGCAGTAATCGGAGCGCTTCGTTCCCGCCGCCCACAGCTCCGTTTTATCGGTGCTGTAAGTCATGCGGTGAAGATTGCCGTATGAATGATCGAAGTCCCACGCGGGTCCGGCGTATATTTTAGACGTTTTGCCATCCGTGTCCGCATCCTTATAAAAGAAAGTGCTGCCGACGTAAGCGTCCCAGTTTTTCGTCATTTCGTACGACATATACATCGCAACGAGCGAATCGACGTCGGCGTATTCGGAATAGTGCTTGCCCTTTGAGTTTATGCCGTTTGAAGAGTAGATCGCCTCTTCCATTTCGGAGACGAGCGTAGCAATATAAAGCACCTGTTCCCTGCTCGCGCACTCGGGAGATTTCAAGACGTAGATATTGTTGTTCTTCGTTGTAAAACGGCATTTTTCCGCTCTGCCGCGTATATTGTCGAGCTCGATGAGATAGCCGCCCGTGATGTCGGCGGGATTTTTCATTCCCGATACGTATGTGAATTCCGTGAGATTTGAAAGAGTCGAGCTTTCCGTCCGCACCGGAAGCGTGTCAAGATCGACGCCGTCGTTTGCCTTTTCGTTAAGCTCTTCAAGGTCGGTTATCTCGATACGGTTCGAGCCGATCTGGGTTTTCTCACAGAGCTGATACAGCCCTGCGAACGTATTGTCGACGTAGAGGTTCACGAACGTCGACTTCGGCGAGAAGTCGAGCCCCAGCTCGTCGGAAAGTCTGAACGCGACGGCGTTGCGAAGAAACGACTCGTCCATATAGTTGGCGAGAAGTATCCACGTTTTCGATTTGCCCATACCGAAAAGATCGGCCTTTTTGCCGAGCTTTATCTGATACGGCTTTTTGGCGTATCCCCACGTCGCGTTGCCGCGTCCCTTTATTTCGGAAACGGTTTCGTTTTTCTCGTCGCTGTAAACGGTTTCTCCGTTCTCGTCGATGATGAGCACCGTCGTGTTCTTATCGCGGAGGTTCTTGTTTTTGTTGATGTTGTTTATCCCCTCGCTCGTTTTGACGTATACGCTCGGAATGGATGAGAGCTGATAAAACGTGTATCCGCTTGAATATTTGCCGTTTTTGAATGAAACGGAGTAGCAGACGTTGCCGTATTTGTCGGTCGTTTTGCCTTCGGTGACGTCGATCGGGTCGCCGTTGTAGGCGTACGTCTTGTCGCCGACGGTGTATTCCGACGCGGTGATATTCATCTCAAGCGCCGTCAGATCGACGTACGGCGGCAGGTAGTATTTGTTAGACATCGGTTTTATGTCGTCAACGTCGCTGTCCGTAGTGTTGTCGAATGCCGCGCCCGATACGATCGACAAAACCGTCAAGAGAGCGAGCGCAAGGCATAAGATCGCCGTGATTTTTGATACATTAGCACTTTTTTTCATGGGTATCTCCTTTATCGTTATATTTTGACCGTCAGTACTTTTTTCCCGTTTTGGCGACCGTGAGGACGATGACCTCTCCCGCTCCCGCGAGCGTCGCAAGCTCGCACAGGGTGCGGACGGTGCTTCCCGTCGTTATCACGTCGTCGACGATTACAAGTTTATCCTCGCGGAGCAGTACCCCGCCGCGAAGAATGTAGCTGTCGGCAGCGTTGTCGAGGCGCGCGGTCATGCCGAGTTCCTTTTGTTCCGTGCCGCCGCGGCGGTGCCTGAACAGAGTCAGAAGGCGCGATCCCGTCTTTTTC
>JAFXWT010000148.1 GCA_017542695.1 Clostridia bacterium | reverse complement strand
GTATACCGGACGTCCTGAAAAATATTTAGCGCTTCATTTTGCCAACGAGATTTGGCGTTTTAACACCGGCGAGGTTATGGGGCATTCCGCAACCGATCCGAAATACTATGAAGAGGTCGCGGAATTTGCAGAAGCGATCGGCATGGTACCGCTTCGCCTGCATAAAGAACAGCCTGCCTATATTTTGAACACGCTTCTTGTTCCGCTCCTTAACGCGGCACAAATGTTACTCGCCACAGACGTAGCAAGCGTTGAAGATATCGACCGTTGCTGGGAAATCGCTACCGGCGCTCCGGCGGGTCCGCTCAAAATTCTTGATAAAGTCGGTCTTACCACGGCTTACAACATTGTTTCTATGCGTCCCGAGGCAAAAGACCCCGCCACAATCCCGGGAAAAATCGCTGCGATGTTAAAGAGTTACATCGATGAAGGTAAGCTTGGGGTGAACGCCGGCGAAGGTTTTTATAAATATAACCAATAATTTATACCCAAAGCGGGTATAAAGGAAAATATAGGAGGTACTTTTAATGGCACGTTTTACTCTTCCTCGCGATCTTTATCACGGAAAAGGCTCTCTTGAGGTCCTGAAAACCTTCAAGGGAAAAAAGGCAATGATCTGCGTAGGCGGCGGCTCTATGAAGCGCTTCGGCTTTCTTGATCGGGCTGAAGGTTATTTGAAGGAAGCCGGCATGGAGGTCAGGATCTTCGACGGCATCGAGCCCGATCCTTCCGTTGAAACCGTTATGCGCGGCGCGGACGCCATGCTGGAATTCCAGCCCGACTGGATCGTGGCAATCGGCGGTGGCTCGCCCATCGACGCGGCAAAGGCCATGTGGATCAAATATGAATATCCCGATTGCACGTTTGAGGATATGTGCAAGGTGTTCGGTATCCCGGAACTGCGCAGGAAAGCGCATTTTTGCGCGGTATCCTCTACCTCCGGAACCGCTACCGAAGTGACCGCGTTTTCCATCATCACCGACTACTCGAAGGGGATCAAATATCCGATTGCGGACTTTGAGATTACACCCGATGTAGCCATTGTCGATCCCGAACTTGCCGAGACCATGCCGAAAAAGCTGGTTGCACACACCGGCATGGACGCGATGACCCACGCGGTTGAGGCATACGTTTCCACCGCTAACTGCGACTATACCGACCCGCTTGCGATCCACGCAATAGAGATGATCATGAACGACCTCGTTCCCTCATACAACGGCGATATGGCGGCGCGCGACCGTATGCACAACGCACAGTGCCTCGCAGGTATGGCGTTCTCGAATGCTCTGCTCGGCATCGTCCACTCGATGGCACACAAGACCGGCGCGGCATTCGCAGACTACGGCGCTCACATTATCCACGGCGCCGCAAACGCAATGTATCTGCCGAAGGTCATCGCTTTCAACGCAAAGGATGAGACCGCAAAGAAACGCTACGGCGTGATCGTTGACTATATGGGTATCACGGATAAAAACGCTTCCGACGACGATAAGGTCGCCGCGCTCATCGCCTATCTGCGCAAGATGAACGATGATCTCAACATCCCGCACGGCATCGGTACCTACGGCGCGGACAGCTATCCCGCGGAAAAAGGCTTTGTTCCCGAGGAAGTGTTCCTTGAAAGACTGCACGACATCGCCGTCAATGCGATCGGCGACGCCTGCACCGGATCCAATCCCCGTCAGCCCTCCGTTGAGGAAATGGAAAAGCTCCTCAGGTGCTGCTACTACGATACGGAAGTAGATTTTTAAATGAACAATATAGGGAAGAATATAAATGAAAAACTATTTTGATCTCAAAGAACAGGTTGCTATCGTAACGGGCTGCTCTACCGGACTTGGCGTTCAGATGGCAAAAGCGCTTGCAAATCAGGGCGCGAACATCGTTGTCGTTGCACGCCGTCAGAACCTGATCGATGAAGTAGCCGCTGAAATCGCAAAAGAGTACGGCGTCAAAACGCTCGCCGTTCGCTGCGATATCACGGATACCGACGCCGTCAACGCCATGGTGGATACTGTTGTTGAGAAGTTTGGCAGAATCGATATTCTGATCAACAACGCCGGTACCGGCGCCGTTGCGGCCGCTGAGGACATCACCGATGAGCAGTTCGACAATGAGATGAACATCGACCTGTTCGGTTCGTTCCGCGTTGCCCGCGCTGTTGCAAAGAAGGCCATGATCCCCGCAGGATACGGCAGAGTGATCAACATTGCTTCCATGTACGGTCTTGTCGGCAATAAGATCGCAGGTTCTGCGCCGTACCATGCGGCAAAGGGCGGTGTCGTGAACCTCACCCGCGCGCTCGCGGCTGAGTGGGGCAAGTACAACATCACGGTCAACTCCATCTGCCCCGGCTACTTCTACACCGACCTTCCCCGTGACACGCTCAACAGCGATTTCTTCCAGCAGAATGCAAAGACGATGATCCCCGAGGAACGTTACGGCGAAGAGGGCGAGCTGGACAGCGCCGCCATCTTCCTCGCATCCCCTGCATCAAGCTACGTCACAGGCGTAAATCTCGCTGTTGACGGCGGCTACACGGCAATGTAATTTCAGCAAAGATTTTGCATGATAACGCCAGTTTGCCGCATCATCAGCAGACAGACTTACACGTTCAAAGGCGGCTCCCGAACTTACGGAGAGCCGCCTTTTTCCGGAAAAGCGAGGCGATAATATGGAAATGAAAGATAAGAACAGACTGACGGAACGGGAATTTCTTGAAATCTACGCTCAAAAGGATTATCCGCGCCCGTACCTCACGGCGGACGTCGTGCTGTTTTCCGAAAACAAGGGCGGCGTTCTGCTTGTAAAACGTAAAGGACACCCATTTATCGGGAAATGGGCGCTGCCCGGCGGATTTGCAAATGCAAATGAATCGCTTGCAGATACAGCTCTTCGTGAGTTGAGGGAAGAAACCGGGATCGACAGCCTATCCGGGTCGGACATTGAAGAGGTCGGACTTTTCAGCAATCCCGGCAGGGATCCGCGAGGCTGGGTAGTGTCAGAGGCATATATGACTATGGTCAGCCAGACAGAAATTGCGCCAAAGGCGGGCGACGACGCCGCAGAAGCCGGTTGGTTTACGATCGTCGTTGACGATCACGACGGGCTTATCCTTTCAAGGGGAGATATCCGTCTTTACGTAAACGGCGAACGTTCGGATCTCGCTTTTGATCACGGAGAGATGCTGATTACGGCGCTCAAAAGATTTATTTACAGACGGAAGGAATGGATTTATGCATAAAATCGTAAGAAAAAAGGTGCTGAACCCCACCGTCACGCAAATGGAGATCGACGCCCCGCTTGTCGCAAAAAAAGCGAAGCCCGGGCAGTTTATCATCCTGCGGGTGGACAGTGAGGGGGAGCGAATCCCGCTTACCGTTGC
>JAFXWT010000147.1 GCA_017542695.1 Clostridia bacterium | reverse complement strand
CGACGACTATGACCTTGAAAGCTTCAGACCGCTCTTATTATTCAAGGATTTCAAAGCGGCGGGCGAGATGACGACGGACACGTCGTTTATGACGATAGCCGACACGCCGACGCTCGCCGTCAGTGGCATAATCGACGATCCGGTCAAACCGTTCACGGGAAAGCCGATAAACAGCGACGAGAAGACCGCGCACGTTCAGTACGTTTCGAGCAGCAAAAACTGGGAAACGAAAAAACACGAATACGTGCTGAATACGGGGGACGCCGACTGGTACTCGGTACACGACGACGTGTTCGATATGAACAACTGGAAAAATCTCGGACCGGCGAACGCAGAAGAAGGAGAGGTGATAGGACAGTGAGAACGCTGCTGTATATCGACCCCGGTACGGGGGCGATGCTGTTTTCAATAATAATCGGAGTCGCATCCGCTCTGCTGTTTCTGTTTCAGAAACTGAAGCTGAAGATCAAATTCCTTTTCTCCGGCGGTAAGATCCGCTCGGAGAACGGAGGAAAGAAGGCTCCGTATCTGATATTTGCGGAGAGCAAAAGATACTGGAACCTTTTCAAACCGATCTGCGACGAATTCGAGCGTCGCGGCGTGGACATCATATACTGGACGCAGTCCGAGGACGATCCCGTCTTCGCGGAGAATTACGAGCACGTCAAGCCGGAGTTTATCGGAGAGGGCAACAAGGCTTTCACGAGGCTCAATTTCGCGTCGGCGTCAGTTCTTCTTGCTACGACTCCGAACCTCGACGTTTACCAGTGGAAGCGCTCGAAGAACGTCGACTTCTACGTACACATTTATCACGCCTGCGGCAAGCACATCCTGTACAGAATGTTCGCTCTCGACTTCTTTGACGCGGTGCTCCTCACGGGAGATTTGCAGAAGCCATATATCAGAGAGCTTGAGCGGATGAGAGATCTTCCCGAGAAGGAGCTCGTCAAGGTCGGCTCCCCGATCCTCGACGCGATGGCGTCGCGGCTCGAAACGGAAACGGCGACGGACGCCGCGGCGGAGAATAAAGACTCGGACGACGTGAACGTCCTTCTCGCGCCTTCGTGGGGAGCGTCGTCCCTTCTGATGAAATACAAGGACGAGCTGATCGACGCGCTCACATCGACCGGTTTCACCGTCACGATAAGACCCCATCCGCAGTCGTACGTCTCCGATAAGGAGGAGCTTGACCGCCTCACGGAAAAGTATCCGGAGAGCGGAAAACTGAAATGGAACCGCGACAACAACAACGTCGACGTTCTGAAAAGATCCGACGTTATGATCTCCGACTTCTCCGGCGTCATCCTCGATTTTTCGCTGATATTCGACAAGCCCGTTCTCTACAACGCGAGCGAGCTTGACACGTCCACCTACGACGCTGCCTGGTTCGACAAGGAAGAAGCCGTCGATCTGTACAAGAAGCTCGGTCTTGAGATAACGGAAAAGGATTTTCCGTCTCTCAAGGAGAAAATAAAAGCCGCCCTCGTCGACGAGTCGCTGTCCGACGCGAGACGCGAAGTGCGCGATCTCGCCTGGACGAACAGAGGGAACGCGGCGAGCGCCGCCGTCGATTACTTGACGGGAAAATACAAAGAGCTTTCGGAAAACGG
>JAFXWT010000146.1 GCA_017542695.1 Clostridia bacterium | reverse complement strand
TGTCCCTCGGCGAACGCCGGAAAAGCGCACATCGTCCCGAGGACAAAAACAAACGCCATAAACAGGCAAATCCGCCCTTTACTCTTGTTTTTCATTGAATGCACCCTCCCTGTCGACAGCCCGGAGTTTATATTATGAAAGTTCTCTGTCAAAGAATCCCCCTTGCCGTGCTGTGAACCGCGCAATTTCCTTTCTTATGTAAACAAATATTTTCGCTGTTTTTCTAAAACTTAAAACCACGTCGGTTTCTGCGGTCTGGGATCATCCGGCTTATGCGGTCCGAATTCTCCGGAACCGCCGGTCGTGATGAGACCCGCCTGAACGCCTCCGGAAACCGCTTCGAGCAGTTCGTCGGAAAGCTCGATGTTTTCCTCTTTTGCAAACGCCAAAAGCTCTTCCGCGGTCTTGCACGCTTTCATTTTTTCCTTCTGTTCATCGGTCGGTTCTTTTGCTTTGATCTTCTTTTCGTCTGACATTTTTGTTTTCTCCTTGTGTTTTTTCAAGCTCCGAACGCGGAAGCGATCCTCTTCAGTTTCTTTAACACTTGCCGGCGGTAAGAGGCTTTCCGGTTTTGGGGTCGATCGGCAAAACGCCGCCCGCGACGGAATCCAGCGTCTCGTCGGGCAACTCGATCCCTTCCTCGCCCGCAAACTTCAAAAAATCGTCCATAGTCTTGCAGGCTTTCGCCTTTTCCTTCTGTTCTTCGGTGAGTGAATCGTATATTCCCTTGAGAGTCTCGTTAAGCTTTTCGTTCATAACTTCTCATTCTCCTGTAAAATCAAATTCTTTTAAAATCGACGAGGCGCTCTTTGACCCTGTCGTACCAGCCGCCCTTGAAAAACAGGCAGGCGACCGGATCGGCGGCGAAATAATCGATCTTTCCGGTCCGTTCAGCGGAGTCGAGCATCGCCAGCGCACGGCATCCGCCGCCGCAGTAGCCGAACCATTCGCATTTTCCGCATTTTTCGCCGTTCTTTTTGAGCATATAGTGGTTCGTGCATACCGCGTCGTGCCATTTTCCTTCGGTGATAACGTCCTTCAGACGTCTTTTTCCGAGGTTGTCGTATTCATAGCCGAAATATTTTGCGTAGTCGCTCATCTGCAGACAGAGCGCGACGTCCTTTTCGCAGGTGACCGCCATCATCATGCGGTTTCCGGGACAGACCGCCTGCGTCGGGGATTCGACTCCGCATGAAGATATGACGTCCTCCATGCTGTAAACCTTTTCCTTCGGGAAGAAACGGATGAACTGCCAGACGAGCACCGCCATTTTGTGATTGCCGTGCATATACCGGTCGGCGATATCGAGCATCCGTTCAAAATATTCCGGTATCGGGATCGAGCCGTCCGGCTCGTTTTTGATCCAGCGGGGGACAGGCGTGGTTCGGATCAGGCGCATCTTGTTCACACCGATCGAATCGAGCAGGCACATCGTGTCCCATATACCGTCGATTGTCCGCCTATTGACCTGCGTCTGCGACGACGTCTGAAATCCTTCCGCGGTGCAGAGCCGGAACGCTTCGAGCGTGCGCTCCTCGGCGCCCTTGTGTCCGCGCATCCAGTCGTGATTCCCGATTCCGTCAAACGAAATTTTGATGAGCGGATCGCATTTGAGCGCCTTGAATTCTTCAAGTACTTCCTTCGTCAGAAAATACCCGTTCGTCGTCAGCTTTTCGAGCACCATGCCGCGCTTGTAGATCTCCCGTACCGCGTCGAGAAAGCGCGGATACATCATCGGCTCGCCGCCTGTCAGCGTAATCGAATGCATACCGCAGTCCGCTGCCTGATCGAACAGGTCCATAAGTTGATCCCAGTCCCATTCGCTCATTTTTTCGGCGTTGTCTGCGGCGTTGAAGCAATGGCGGCAGTTGTAGTTGCACTTGCCGGTGATCATCAGATTCATCGCGGGCACGAAGCGGTGCTCATACTCTCTGTAACGCGACCACTCGCACGGCAGCTCGCCCTTTTCGCACGGCTCGATCACTCCGCGAGCCGCAAGCCCCTTCAGCGCGTCGTTTTCCTCAAGCTCGGTCAGCCCGTCGCATTTCAAAAGCAGGTCGAACGTTTCTTTGTCGACGCGAAGCGGCTTTGCCGCAAAGCGATAATACACTCCGTGAGGTGCGAACTTCCACGAGCGCAGGGCGTAATCGTCACTTAATTTATAGTACATAATCTACATCAGCACTGCTTTTCCGCTTCCGCTTCTTCCTGCGTTTTTATTTCCGTTGATATATGGTTGGCTTCGGCAAATTGTTTCGCCTTGTCAAACTCATTCCATTCGAATATCTGAGATCTGATGCCCTTTTGGTAAACGTTCCAGGTCACATAACCGTATTTATCGGTTATCTTTACCAAAGCGCCGCCCGCCGCCGCGTCAAGCAACTCATCGGGAAGCTCGATCCCTTCCTCGGCCGCGAGCTTGAGAAGCTCGTCGGGAGTCTTACACGCTTTCGCCTTTGCTTTCTGCTCGTCGGTGAGAGAATCCCACACGTTCACAAGCAGCTCGTTCAGCTTTTCGTTATCCATTTTCATATCTTCCGTATTTCAGCAGGATTTTTTCCTTTGCTCAGCTTCATATCTTATCCTTTGCAGACCGTTATAGTCTGTCTCGGCCGTGCTGGCGCCGTTCTGTTTTGCCAATTCCTGCGCCGCTTCCTTTCCCCATTTGTTGCCGAGATATTTTCCGTCGTTGTCAAAAGCGGACCACGTTCCGTCCTTGATGTCCACGACAACGCCGCCAGCCACCGCGTCAAGCACCTCGTCGGGAAGCTCTATTCCTTCTTCGCCCGCGAGCTTAACAAGCTCGTCCATGGTTTTGCATTTCTTCGCCTTTTCCTTCTGTTCGTCGGTGAGAGAGTCGTAGATCCCTTTTAAAACCTCGGCGATTTTTTTGTTTTCTTCCATTGTTTTTGTCTCCTTTTTTGTTTTATTATTTCGGTTAAGACTGTTCAGCAGCCCTTTTTCTGTGAATCAGCGTAATCCTTGCGGAGTTTTTGTACCTGATCCCAATTGATCTCGGTCGTACTTAGTCCCGCAGCCTGCGCCGCTCCCGCAGCGTCATATGCATTGGAGCGCAAGTTTACCGTTTTCCCGGTCGTATCGTCTATGATCTCCCAGCCGATATTCGGCGCGTTATCCTTGTGGAAATAGATGTAACCTCCCGCGACGGCGTCCATTACATCGTCGTGCAATTCTATGCCCTCTTCGCCCGCGAGCTTCAAAAGCTCGTCCGTCGTTTTGCATTCCTTCGCCTTTTCCTTCTGCTCGTCGGTCAGAGAGTCGTAGATCTCCTTGAGAGCCTGTATTGCCTTCGGGTCTGCTTTTTTGTTTTCGCTCATTGCCGTTTTTCCTTTCATGTTTTTTGGATTTACCGCGGGTCGGGGAAATGAATTCCCGGGATATCCGAAGCGGATCCCTTGCATTTTTTGCAGAGAAAACCGAGATAATTGTCTGGAAGCTTTTCGCCGCATTTATTACATCTTTTTTCTTCTTTGTCCAAGGCAAGCGCGCTGCCGCCCGACGCTTCGTTCAATTGTTCATCGGACAGTTCTTCTGCTTTGATCTTTTTTTCGTTTGACATTTTAGTTTTCTCCTTTATTTATTATTTTTTAATTTCTGTTTAATCTATCTGCGTCTGCTTCCATTCGACGCCTGTTTTTGCGCTGATCTCAGCCATCAGCGAAAGCGCTTTTTGCTCGTAATCGCCCTTGAACCAAGCGCATTTTGAGGCGTCCTTGCCGTAATATGTGAGTTCTCCGGTCTGAGCCATGGCGAGCGCACGGCATCCGCCCTGACACCTCTTCCAAAACGGACAGGCGGCGCAGTCCGCGTCGGTCCCGCTTATTTTTGACACGGGAGCGCAGACCGTGTCGAGAAAACAGCTCTTTGAGAGAATACTTTTGAGCGGAGTGTTATGTACGTTTTCGAGCGCCTTTCCGTGAGCGCGGAAGAAACCCGCCATAGGACTGCACGGAGCGACGTCTCCGCTTGCGGTGATATGCATCTGCCCTCGCGCGCTTCGGCAGACGGGCGCCTTATCGCTGTAGTTTTGTTCTTTGAAATCGTCTCCCGGGACCAGGGTATAACAATGCCGGTCGGGAAAAACCTCGATCGTCTGCCATACCGTGACAGACATATTACGGGGTCCGCTCAGATAATCGCGCAAAAAGTCAAAGATCAGATCATAGTATTCCTCGTATGTGTAGTTTTCTCCGCCGCCGAGCGCTGCCCAGCGGGGACTTGATCCGGTCTGAATAACGCGGATGGAATCTATCCCCATATCGTCGAGCAGATGCGCCGTCTTATTCAGCGCCGACGCGGTATGCCGGTTGACGTTGTACTGCGCCTTAACGCAGAAGCCGTGCTTTTTCAACATCGATAATTTGCCGAGCGCCTGTTCTTCCGCTCCGGGTACGCGGCGCATCCAGTCATGAACGCCCACGCCGTCAAAACTGACGCGGAACATCGGAGAAAAGCCGAGCGATTTTATTTCATCGCAGATCTCATCCGTAACAAGAGCGGCGTTGGTGCATATTTCCGACAGAGTAAGATCCCGTTTGGCTGTCTCGCGTAATATGTCTGCGAAACGAGGGTGAAGCATAGGCTCGCCGCCGGTGAATCCGACGGACTGCACTCCGCACTCGACAAACTGATCGAGCAGATCGAGAAGATCCCCGTATTTCCATTCATCAAACGTCGGAGAAGCGTCCGCCGCCATAAAACAATGACGGCAGTTCATATTGCATCTCCCCGTGATGCTGACCAGCGCCGCAGGCATATAACGGCACGGACAATCGCGCGGACGCGACCATTCCGAAGAAGCGTTTCCTTTTTCACACGGCTCGATCACGCCTTTTTTAACAAGAGCGCCGAGCAGCCCGCTCAGGGAAAAATCGCGTTCCCCGTCACAGAGCATTGCAGCGAAGAATTCTTCTGACGTGAGCTTTTCGGCGTAACCGTATCCCTCGCGATAAAAGGCGAAGGGAACGAGCTTCCATGAGCGCAGCGCGATATTGTCTTTTATACGGTAATACATACTGTTCTGAACCTGCCGCTTTTACCCACGGATCATGTGTGTCCGCATTCCGGACACCTTTTTCTCCGGTTTCGAGCGGGTATTTTTTATCTGACTTTGTTAGGATAATGACAGCGGATCGTTTCGTTGGCGTCATTTTCCTCGCCGGCATAAACACACATCAGACACTCGCCTTGCCAAAAAGGATCCCATCCGTAATCCTGTTGATGTTCGCAGTCATCTTCCCAGTCATGCAAAGGGTATGGACTCGGCTTACTGCCGCACCCGCCCGCAACGACATCGAGCTCTTCATCGGCGAGTTCTTCGGGCTGGTTCAGTTTGGTGAAAAACGCCTCGGCGTCTTTTACTTCGAGTGTAACGCCTTCGCCTTCGGCGATTTTGATAAGCTCCTCCGCGGATTTCGCGGCTTTTGCTTTTGAAATCAGTTCCGGCGTGAAATTCATGTTTTCCATTTTAAAGATCCTTTCATTATTTATTTCAGCGCCGCGCGCAACAGCGCAAGCGCTTTATTATGACGAATTTTGACCGCTCCGTAGCTGATACCGAGCGTTGCA
The DNA here is from genome assembly GCA_017542695.1 of Clostridia bacterium. The sequence goes on along the minus strand of JAFXWT010000146.1, from coordinate 1,036 downwards.
GCGATCTCCGTCAGCGGCATACCGTCGTAATAGTGTAAAACGATAACGTCGGTCAGCTCCGCCGGCAGATCTTCGAGCGCCGCCGCAAGTTCTTCGAGCGTTTCCGATTCAATAATACCGTCTTCCGTCCGGCACTCGTCGGAAATATCTTCCGGGATCTCTTCCGTGGGATGAAACCTCCGGCAGTAGTCGATCACGGTGTTTCTTGTGATCGAGTACAGCCACGTTCCAGCCGACGCTTTTGACGGATCGAACGAATCCGCCGCGGAAAACGCTTTTACGAAAACGTCCTCGCAAAGGTCCTCGACGTCGGAAGCGTTGAAGACCCGGGACCGTATGTATGACAGTACCTTATCTTTATATTCGGCGTATAACCGTTCTTTTTCTTCGGCAGTCATATATGGAGATCCCCCGGCTTTTTGGGCTTTGCCGCATCCGGCGCGCCCGCGGCGGCGACCTGATCGATCTCGTCGTCGTCAAGCTCCCGCGCCTCGACGCGTCGGTGAGTATCGTCGATGATTTTCTGCAGCCGGGCGTTCCCGGCAAAGCGCTGAAAATCAAAGAGCCTGCTGAGCTGTGCGTTGGTCACCTTTATCCTCCTTTTCCGCTTTCGTTTTTGTCTTTCATTTGTTTATACGCGAGAAAATCCATGTTGGCAGTTGTTTTTTCAATCTTTTTGAGTATTTTCGATTTTTTCATTATCAAGTCTCTGGCGCGCCACAAGCTCGGCAAAGAAGCCGTCCTTTGCGATCAGCTCTTCATACGTTCCGTCCTCGACGATCTTGCCGTGATCGAGCACGATGATGCGGTCGCATTGACGGATCGTGGAAAGACGGTGGGCGATGACGATACGGGTGCATTTCATCCGGTCGAGCGCTTCGGAGACCTGCTTCTGCGTGATATTGTCGAGGGCGCTCGTCGCCTCGTCAAACATCAGTATCCTCGGCTTCGGAGCGACGGCGCGCGCGATGAACAGCCGCTGCCTTTGCCCGCCCGAGATACCGCCCTGTCCTTCGGAGATCAGGGTGTGCATCCC
>JAFXWT010000145.1 GCA_017542695.1 Clostridia bacterium | reverse complement strand
TTCTATTCCGATTCTCTTGCCGATACGCCGCTTGCTCTGTGCGCCGAGAAAGCTCATCTGGTCACCAAAAAGGCGAGTACCGTCGTCGACTGGCCGGAGCTCGACAAAGAGACTATGGGCAAGGTCAAAAAGAAGATCGACACGGGTTGGGACATACATCTGAAAGAAGATGAGTGAGGACAGCATGGATATCAGCGTTAAAATATCAGGAAAAGAAAAGACCTTCTACGGCCTTGGGGATTTGTCCGCAAATATTCTGCTTGCCGCGTTTTCATTCTATCTGTTGTTTTTTATGGTCAGCGTAGGCGGTCTCAAGCCGGCTCTTGCGTCCCTTGTCTTTTTGGTCGCGAAGATCTGGGACGCGGTAACGGACGTGTGGATGGGACGGATAAGCGACAACACAAAAAGCAAATTCGGAAAAAGACGGGTCTATATGATATTCGGAGCCGTTCCGTTCGGAATGATGTTTATCATATTATGGCTCTGCCCCTTCTCCGTCGAGACGTCTCAATTCGTCAAGTTCGTTTATTATTTGACGGCATACTGCCTGTTCAACACCACATACACGATCGTGTACGTTCCGTACAACTCACTTACGGCGAATATCACGGATGATTATGACCAGAGAAGCAGCCTGACGACGACGAGAATAGTGCTTGCAAATGTGGGGCTGATACTGGGCGCGGCTTTATTCGGACTGTTTGCCGGAGACAACACCATTTTCTCGGAGATATTTGCTGACGCCGGGTACGCTCAATTTGACGCCGTAAAGAATTCGTATCTGATCTCGAGCGCGATATTCGGTCTTCTGGCAGCCGTGATCATGCTGATCTCCGGCTTGAACGTCAAAGAAAGATATACGGGCAGCGAAGAGAAAAACCCGTACGGAATGTTCAAGACGCTGTCTCAGTTTATCAAAATGAAAGAATTCAGATACACGACGGCGTATTATCTGACCAGTATGCTGGGCTTCGATATACTCCTCGCGTTGTTCATATTCTATATCCAGGACAGCCTCGGATACGCGCCCGACGGTATCCTTTCGATGATCTTCGTCGCGATCCCTTTGCTCGTGGCGATGGTCACATCGGTAATATGGGACAAATTATCGGCAAAATTTGAAAAACACAGAGTGTATTTGTTCTCGGTAATACTCACTTCCGTGGGGTTGGTTATCGCTCTTCTCGTTCCCGCGTTCAAGGGCGAGATGTATCAGTCCGCCACCGCTTCCTTCGGAGAGTTGTTTTCATCCGGAACTTCAATCGTTTTGCTTCTGGCAGTATTTGTGGTCGGGTGCGGAATGAGCGGGATTCAGATACTTCCATACGCTTCCATTCCGGATATAGTCGAGCTCGACGAATATACTTACGGAGTACGCAGAGAGGGCGCGTATTACGGTGTGCAAAGCTTTATGTACAAGCTTTCAAACGGCGTGTCGCTTGCGCTCGTATCTCTTCTTCTGCAGCTGTTCCGGTACAAAGAGACCCCTTTTCTGGACGAGGTTACGGGCGAAGTCGTTTACTCATACGTACAATCTCAAACTGCACGGGATGCGGTCAGAATCATTTTCTGTGTTCTTCCGATA
>JAFXWT010000144.1 GCA_017542695.1 Clostridia bacterium | reverse complement strand
TCAAATTAGAATAACCATAACTAATGTTATTGCTCCCTTTATTATATGTTTTTACCATATTATTTGAGTCCTTTTCAAGAGCATAAGTATGGATAGACATCCCATCAATATTAACTTGGTTATTATTATTTCCAGATCTGTTAAACAATGAAATAATTGCAACATCCCCTTCATTCAGATCATTTTTAAAATTAGAAAAATCATAAAATATATCGTGGCTTGTTTTTTTGTAATTCTGCAGATTACATATCTTATTTTATTCATAAATATGGACAAAAGCAGGACATTTAAGAAAAGAAAAACATCTTAATAAATAAAAACAAAAAATAGCGTCGTGCAAATTTTGCGCGACGCTATTAAAATTTTCGGAAAACTATTTATTCGACATGACCTCATATAGTATGTAATATGTTTCGCCGTTGTATTCGAATTTGAACGACTCGTATTTTTCATCATAAAGTCCGGACGATTCGTTTACAATGCACCATTGTATAGTTGTTGTATTAGGCATCAGAACAGAAGCAAATTTATTCCAATCATATGCGTCTTTTGATTCAGCGATAATATAATCCAATTCACCTGCTGTGCCTGTCAAATAGCCGTATTTTGTTATGCCATTAATATCTTTAATATGACTGATTTTTATTATACTTATTTGCTTTGGCTTTATGGTAAAATCGATTGTCACATCCCCAAAATCTTTTGAAAATAAATAGATACAATCTTTATAATATGTTGGTTTTCTGTTTTTGTCTATATCATCTCTCAAATCGTCTATATTGTAATAATTACCTTGCAAGTCATGAGGATGTTGAATATTATCGATTATCTTCGGAATAAGCAAATACGTAATTAAACAAATGAAGGCAACGACAATACATATAGTGACCAACTTTTTTTTCATAAATATCTCCCCAAAATGTTTTTTATTTTGCGTAACTCGCTAGCGTCGCGCATTTTTAGCGCGACGCTATTAAAATTTTCGGAAAACTATTTATTCGATATGATCTCATATAAGATGTAATATGTTTCGCCACTGTATTCAAATTTGAACGACTCATATTTTTCATCATAAAGTCCGGACGATTCGCTTACAATGCACCATTGTACTTGTGTTGAATTTGCGGGCGATAGAATACCGGGTAGTACTGTGTGCCACTTGTAATCGTTTTTGTCATTTAATTCGTTCACCATATAATCAAGACGTGTGGATGCGCTTGAAAGCATCCCGTACTTTGCGACATTGCTCTCTTTGATACAGTTTATCCTAACTACTATGAATAAATTGTCCTTTATTACGAAATCCACAATAATGTCGTTAAAGTCTTTGGAGAATAAATATTCGCAATTCTCATAATAAGTCGGTACATTATCACGATATTTTTTATTATCTCTGTCAATATCTTCTCTTAAATCATCGATGCTGTAATAGTTTCCTTGCGCGTCATGCGGATGCTTGATATTCCAAATGATATCAGGAATATTAACGATCAAAATCAATAAAAGAAAGACTGCTACAACTACGGAAATAATAATTGTTTTCTTATTTTTCATAACGACCTCACGCTTGTGATTTGTTTTTCAAAATACCAATACTATTTTCATTATAAAGCATTGCCAATAAAATGTCAAGTATATTTGCCGTTTTTTTGAACAAAAAATACGGTGCCGCGAAAGCGGCACCGTATTGTATTTTTACACGCTTTGTTTCTTCTTCGTTACCTTTTTGAGCACGATCAGCGTCACGACCGTGAGCGCGATCCCTATCGGGAGCACGATCCATGCGCTCTTGACAAATCCCGCGATCAGATAGCACGCAAACGACAATCCGGCGACGGTGAGCGCATACGGAAGCTGCGTTTCGACGTGGTTGACGTGGTTGCATTCAGCCCCTGCGGAAGCCATGATCGTAGTGTCTGAGATAGGCGAGCAGTGGTCGCCGCAAACGGAACCCGCAAGGCACGCCGACATGGAAATGATGCCGAGCTCGGTGTCAAGCCCGATTCCCGTCGCAACGATCGGAATAAGAATGCCGAACGTACCCCACGACGTACCTGTCGAGAACGAAAGACCGAGCGCGACAAGGAAGATTATCGCGGGCAGGAACGACATGAGTCCCGATGCGTTTTCGAGCAGTCCCGCGACGAAGTATTTCGCACCGAGAAGCCCCGTTATATTTTTGAGCGCCGTTGCGAACGTCAGAATGATGATAGCGGGAACCATCGCCACAAATCCTTTCGGAACGGATTTCATCGCGTCCGTGAAACTTACGAGCCGTCTTGCGAGCAGGTAAACGACGATCACGATGAGCGCGATACCCGCGCCTATCGGAAGAGCGACGGTCGCGTCTGTATTTCCGAACGCGCCGGACAGATCATGATAATAATCGCCGCCGTTTTCAAAGAATCCGCCGTTATGTATAAGCGCGAAAACGCACGACAAAATGAGCACGACTATCGGAATGATAAGGTCGAACACCTTGCCGCGTGAATTGTCATCGGCTTTTTCGCTCGACGTTGCAACGTCAGTGTTGCCGATGACGTCGCCGTTTTGCGCCTTGATTTCAAAGCTTGACATCTTGCCGTAGTCAAATCCGAACAGCGCGATGCCGATGATGAATACGAGTGTCAGCAGCGAATAGAAGTTGTACGGTATCGCCATGATAAAGAATTTCAGTCCCTGACCGTCCTCAACGTATTGCGCGACAGCCGCCGCCCAAGACGATATGGGAGCGATCATACATATCGGAGCCGCAGTTGCGTCGATAAGGTACGCGAGCTTGACGCGCGATATCTTGTGCGCGTCGGTGACGGGACGCATTACCGAACCGACAGTCAGACAGTTGAAATAGTCGTCGATGAAGATGAGCACGCCGAGGAAGAACGTCGCTATCATCGCGCCGGCTTTCGTCTTGATATTCTTTTCAGCCCATCTGCCGAATGCGCGCGAGCCGCCCGCCTTGTTTATCAGCGCGACGAGGATGCCGAGAAGCACAAGGAAGATGAATATTCCCGCGGTGTCCGCGACGGCAGAGATAAGTCCGTCCTCGACGATGAGCTTCGTCGCCGTGATGGGATTGTAATTCGCCATCAGCGCTCCGCCGACGATAATGCCGACGAGCAGGGAAGAATAAACCTCTTTTGTGATAAGCGCGAGCACGATCGCGATGATCGGCGGTACAAGCGCTACGAATGTCTCGGAATAATTGCTTTCCGACGGGACGACTCCCGCTCCCTCGCAGTCCTCGCATACCGCCTCATCGACGACGCCCGTTCCGTCGCAGGTATGACATACGTGCGTTTCGCCCGCACGCACAAGAACGCTGCACAGGATAAGCGCAACGATAAGGGCGAGGATCGCAATCAGAGAGATCAGTTTTTTCTTGTTCATAAAGCCCTCCTGAAAAAACAAAAACCGTGAAATATGCTTGCGCACCTTCACGGTCGATTTTTCGTCATGGCGAAAAGAGTCTTTGAAGTAAAGATAGCGCTCCACATTATGTGACAGTGTGCATCCTTTCGGAATACACCCCAAGAGCCGGACTCAAAGGCGGAGCAGGGCACTTTCGGCAAAACGCCTCTTCGCCCGTTCTGCACCTTTTCATGATTTCGGGTTACTCTTGCGCTTTGCGCCTCTATCATACAAAACAATATTCACGTTTTCTCTATAATATCACATATTACGTGTAATTTCAATAGTTTTTTCCAATTTTTTCAAAAAAATTCACAGCAAACGATCGAGCTTGTGTTTGTCAACCTCGTTTTGCTTTTTCGATAAAAATCGACTGTTTTTACCTTATTTTTTCACATAAACTACTTTTATACGTTGAAAAAACGCAAAAAGCAACTCGCGGTTGACAAATATTTTTTCGTTCGATTGGTAGACACGCGCCGTCGCGCAGTGTATAATAGTATATAATAACAAATTCGGGAGAAAATATAATGACCACAGGAGAAAAAATAACGTATCTCAGAACAAAGGCGAAAATCTCGCAGGAGCAGCTTGCGGAGCGCCTCGACGTATCGCGCCAGTCCGTCTCAAAATGGGAGCAGGATCAGGCACAGCCGCAGATCGAGAAGATCATCGCGCTCTGCGACATGTTTTCGGTTTCGGCGGACGAAATGCTGAGAGATGATATAGTAATAGGCGGCGACGCGCCGAACGTTAAGAGCAACGACGCGCGCGAGCACGGCAATAAATATTTCGGCACGGACGGCTTCCGCGGCGAAGCGAACGTCGACCTCACATCAGATCAGGCGTACAAGGTCGGTCGCTTCCTCGGTTGGTACTACGCGTCCGCTCTTTCGGGATGCACAAAGCCGAACTACCGCCCGAGGATCGTCATCGGAAAGGACACGCGCCGCTCGAGCTATATGCTCGAATACTCGATAGCGGCAGGCATCGCCTCGTCGGGCGCGAATGCTTACATTCTTCACGTCACGACGACACCTTCGGTGTCGTACATCACGCGCATGGACGAATTTGACTGCGGCATCATGATCACCGCGTCGCACAACCCGTTCTACGACAACGGCATCAAAGTCATCAACCGTTATGGCGAAAAACTCGACGACGCGGAGGCGTATCTCATCGAAGCGTACCTCGACGGCGAAATGGAAAAGCTCGACGTTGGCGCGCCCGATCTGCCATTCGCAAAGCGCGACAGAGTGGGGTGTATCGTCGACTACTTCGCGGGGCGCAACAGATATGTCGGCTACCTCGTTTCGCTCGCGTCTCACTCGTACCGCAACCTTCGCATCGGTCTCGACTGCGCGAACGGTGCGTCATGGTCGCTTGCAAAAGCGATTTTTGAGGCGCTGGGCGCAAAAACTTACGTCATCGGCAGCTCGCCCGACGGTATAAACGTAAATCTCGGCGTCGGCTCAACGCACATCGAGGCGCTGCAAAATCTCGTCGTTGAAAATCATCTCGACGTCGGCTTCGCGTTCGACGGAGACGCCGATCGCTGTATCGCAGTCGATGAAAACGGCGACGTTGTCGACGGCGACAAGATAATATATGTCCTCGCGAACCGCCTCAAAGATAAAGGAATGCTCGACAAAGATACGGTCGTTACGACTGTTATGTCGAACAGCGGACTGACAAAGGCGCTGAAAGCCGTCGGCATCTCCAATGTGCAGACGAGCGTCGGCGACCGCTTCGTCTACGAATGTATGCAGAAAAACGGCTACCGCCTCGGCGGTGAGCAGTCGGGACATATAATAATGAAGAAATACGCGACGACGGGCGACGGTCTGCTCACCGCCATCATGGTGACAGAGGAAATGCTCGACAGAAAAGCTACTCTCTCGTCTCTCGTCGCGCCCGTGAAACTCTACCCGCAAAAGACGAAAAACATCCGCGTACAAAGCAAGGACGCGGTCATGGCTGATGAAGATATCAAAACCAAAGTTGACGAATGTCTGAAAAAGATCGGTGACGCGGGTCGTGTGCTTTTACGCCGCAGCGGCACGGAACCTCTCATCAGGATAATGGCTGAATGCGAGACGGAAGAACTTTGCGACGCGTATATCGAAAAGATCTATTCCGTCTTGAAAAAGAAAGGATACGAGATCGGTTGATATGAGAAAAAACGTGCATACAAGCGAACTTTTTGATTGCGATGTCGAATACCTCGCGGGCGTTTTCGCCTCGGCAAAATACCCATGGGAAATTCTTCCGAGGATAAAAGATTTCATTAAAAACCTCATTGAAACGGGCGTTGACGGATTTGAAAAATACGGCGACACTATCCTCGTCGGTAAAAACGTGAAGATATCAAAAACCGCGACGATCGAGGGCTTCGTCATCCTCGGCGACAACACCGAGGTGCGCCCCGGCGCATTCATCCGCGGAAACGTCATAACAGGCCCCGATTGCGTGATCGGCAATTCATCGGAACTGAAAAACTGCATTCTTCTCCGTCACGTGCAAGTCCCGCACTATAACTACGTCGGCGACTCTATCCTTGGAAATGACGCGCACATGGGCGCGGGTTCAATATGCTCAAATCTCAAAAGCGACGGCAAAAACATAGTTATTCACGGGGACGAGGAGTATGAAACGGGACTGCGCAAGATCGGGGGTTTT
>JAFXWT010000143.1 GCA_017542695.1 Clostridia bacterium | reverse complement strand
GACCGGCGTCGGATTAAAAACTGCGTTCAAACGCATCGGGGATATGTTTGCATCTCTTACTGGGGAGCAGATGTATGCCGTAACAAGCAGAATAAACGAGTTAAAGAACGAACTGATAAACAGACTTAAAGCAAAAGCTGTAGCACAAGGAGCAAATGCTATTGTTGGAATCGATTTTGAGAGCACAATGCCCGGAGGAAGTGCTATAATGGTTTCGGCAAATGGGACTGCCGTGATTATTGAAAAGATCGAGCAATAAAAAAGAGATCGAGAATCATCAGCGAAGTTTCGGCAGCCACTGAAAATACCCTCAATCTCAATACTCGAAAGCAATGTAATTATACTTGATATCGTACGGATTGTCAAGGCAAATGAGGTAGAATTATAGTGATAGAATGTAAATTCAGCGATGTTTCAGAGCACGATATGGATCTGCTCTTTTTGGAAGAGTTCGTTTGTTCAAAACCTTTTCTAAAGATCTTTACATCTCTCGTTGGAATAGACGATGCAGAGGTTATTTCGATTTATTCATCTAAGACAGACGTTGCTCTCGGTGAATCTGACATGACAGTTGTTATCGAAAGCAAGGGAGAGAGAATAGGGCTGCTCATCGAGGATAAAATCGATGCGGTCGCTATGCCAGAGCAGTCAGCACGATATGTACTTCGTGGGAATAAGGGCGTTGAACGCGGTGATTATAACCGATTTTTCGTGTTCATAGTTGCTCCTAAAAAATATCTGTCGCAGAACACAGAAGCGCAGAAGTATCCTAATAAAGTCGAATATGAAACCATTCTTTCATATTTTGAGGATCTGAACGACGCCCGGTCACCCTTCAAGATTCAGCAGATTAGACAAGCGATTGACAAACAGAAGAAGGGCTATCAGATTGAGGTTGATCCGGCTGTAACTGAGTTTTGGAGCAAGTATTCGGATTACCAGAAGGAGCACTATCCCGGCGTCTATTTCATCTACAACGGTGAGGTCAAAGGAGCAAATGCGACCTGGCCGCGCTTTAAGACGGTCCTGGACGGCGTGTATATGTACCACAAGACCGAGTTTGGCTTTGTAGATCTGACTCTCGACGGATGCGCTGAAAGAATAGTTGATATTGAGAATCTTCTTTCTGATACTATAAGTGATTTTCTTGCTGAGGGATTCACCGTACATAAAACAGGCAAGTCTGCGGCAATACGGCTACTCGTTCCAATCCTTGACTTACATAAGCCTTTTGAAATGCAGATCAATGAAGTTGAAAAAGGTTTTTTGGCAGTAAAGAAACTATCCGATCTTGTTAAATCGCTTGACGTAAATGCATTGTATTCACTGATAAAATAGTGGGGAGTAATAAGTCATGATTGTTATTAAAAGAAGAGTGACAGTGCTTTTAGCCATATTGACAGTATGCGCTGTTTTGACAGGCTGCGGCGCCGATACCGTCAATCCGGACGGAGGTTTCGGTTCCGCTCCGGTCTCGACAAAGATCGCGGAACACGCCAGGATCAGTTATCTCGGACCTGCGGGAACCTATACCGAGGAAGCGGCGAAGTTTTTCTTTGCATCGGGGATTTTTCTGCCGAAAGATACTGTTCCGGACGCAATCACCGACGTCGCAAACGGGGATGCTGATTACGCAGTGATCCCACAGGAAAATACACTGGGAGGCGCAGTAACAAACTACATAGATGCGCTGGTCGCGGCAAAGGATATTTACGTCGTAGGAGAAGTCATACTTCCGATCAGTCAGACCTTAATGGGCTTGCCGGGCGCTTCGATAGACGATATCCGGACCGTTTGCTCTCACGCACAGGGGATCACGCAGAGCGAAGAGTGGAGAAAACAGAATCTGCCGGACGCCGTCACACAGGAAATGCCGAGCACCGCAGCGGCGGCAAGCTACGTTTCCGAAACCGGAGACAAGGCTATCGCTGCGATTGCCGCTCCCGGCGCAGCAGAACTATACGGACTTACCGTATTGGCTGAAAATGTTCAGATCACAGATACAAATAAAACGCGTTTTTATGTTCTATCCTCATCCAGACTGAAAGAGGAAGGGCAGATACAAACAAACGCCGTGTTTGCGGCAAGCTGTGAGGCGAGCAGGATCGACGATATTATAGTCGAGATACACGGTACCGGTGCAGAACTGGTTACGATACACGACCGACCGGAAGGCAGTCGGCTGGGCGTATACAATTACATCATTGAAGTTGAGAATAATTCAGGCTTGACCGATAAACTCGTTGAGAAAATCGACGCTATTCCGGAAGTACGCTGCCTCGGAAGCTTTAATGTGATAGCGAAATAAAAAGGCGCTCTTTATGAAAAACAACTCAAAGATACTTGCTTGAATTTGAAAAAAGGGGTTTATCGCTTAATCGGTATTCTCAAAGGTTGGTACAATGATAAAGCTGAAATACGGCAATACAAATACGTTCTTCATTCAAGGAGATAAGACCGGCCTGCTGTTCGATACAGACTACGCGGGAACTCTGCCGGCCTTCTATAAGGCTGTAAAGCAGAACGGTATTGCCGTAAAAGACATCGGATATATTTTGGCATCGCACTATCACCCGGATCACATGGGCCTGATAAGCAAACTGATGAAACAGGGAGTAAAGCTCCTTGTCGTTGACGCGCAAAAAGACTTCATCCATTATTCGGACGGAATTTTCGCAAGGGATAAGATCACTTATTCTCCGATCGATGAAACGGCGGCGACAGTTATCTCTTGTGAAGAAAGCAGAAACTTCCTGTCCGGCATGGGTATTAAAGGTGAGATAATCCGCACTTCAAGTCATTCCGAAGACAGTATAACTCTTGTTTTGGATGACGGAGACTGTCTTGTCGGTGATCTTGAACCGTACGAATATCTTGAAGCCTATTCGGATAATACGTCTTTAAAACGTGACTGGGATCATATTCTGTCCTTCCGCCCCGCGCGTATATTCTACGCTCATATGCCTGAAAAGCGATTGGATTGACGGCTTCCCGTTTGCCGAGGCATAAGAAACGGATAAAGCCAAACAAAAGGGTGACTTATGGAAACTGTCGTAAATTACACACTCATATTCTTCGCTTACGCGTTTGCCGGCTGGATAATTGAAGTGACGCTGAAGTTCATTCAGTTTCACAGATTCATAAACCGAGGATTCCT
>JAFXWT010000142.1 GCA_017542695.1 Clostridia bacterium | reverse complement strand
CACACGGACAGTTTATGGATATCGACTCCGAAATAGTCGGTAAAAACTTCCTCTATATGCTCACGAAACCCGAATACGCAAAGTACCTCAAAGACGCGTTTGACAAACTTCCGGCAGCAGAGCAGGACGCTCTCAGACCGACGATCAACGAAGTGGCAAACGACGCTAAGGACTTCGGTCTTGACGAAAACGGCAAGTACGCTCTCGCGTGGATCAAACTCTGGGTAGGCAGTTACAACGCTGTCGAAGACGACGGCCCGATCTGCAACAACCTTACCGACGCATCGGCTACGGACGAATTCGGTCTTCTCGTTTACTCGAAACTACGTTCCATCACGGAATCCGAGGGCAAATCGGTCAACAACATCAAAGTCGCGGCTTATGAAGACGGTTACGAAGGCATCGGCGGCTACGGCTACTGCCATTACCTCTTCGTTACGGACAACAGCCCGCTTCCGTGGACAGCTTGCGCGTTCATCGCGTTCATGACCTGCACGCAGAAGGGCTTTGAAGCTTGGGGCAAGGATATGGGCGGTTACTCGTCTAACCCCGTTGTCGCAAAAGAAAATGAAGAGCTCCATCACCACTCCACAGGCGGATATGTAAACGGCGAAGTTGCGTTCCCGGCTAAAAACGACCGCGGCTACGACTGGTGGGTAGGCACAGGCAAACTCGTTCTCGAAGATCCCGAGTATTGCGCGAAGGTCGCTTACACGGTAGGCAGCTGGATCGAGCTTCTCCCGAAGTACAAAAAGTGATCCGCTAACGCACAGATAAGACTAAACGATTGATTTTCAAAGGCGTCTCCCCGACGCCTTTGATTTTATAAGAGGAAAATTTTATGCAGAAAACAAATACAGCTCCCGTAAGCCGAGGGGTCATATTCTGGAACAAGGTAAAGACTTTCTTTTCAAAACCCCAGAATACGATACTCGTTGTAATGGGACTCATTTGCACGTTTACGACGATCGCGCCGATAATCGCCATTATCGAGGATACGATCGTCGTCCACCCCGGCACGATCGACGCGCAGGGCGGAGCGCAGGGGCTGACGTTCTTCAACTACGTCGACCTGTTTACGAGCAGCATCTCGAAGATACATCTTTGGACGCCGCTTCTCAACACGCTGATACTTGCCGTTTGCTCGTGCGCGGTATCCATCCTTTACGGCGGACTTTTCGCGTTCCTCGTCACGAGAACGAACCTCAAATGCAAAAAATATTTAAGCTCCATATTCATTTTCCCGTACATAATGCCTCAGTGGACGCTTGCGACGGTGTGGAAGAACCTTTTTGACTCCGTAGCCGTCACCGGCGGACGCGACGGCTTGCTTGCCGGTCTGTTCGGCATCCATATGCCGTCATGGTGGTGCGCGGGAATGTTCCCGAGCGTTATAGTGCTCGGACTCCACTACGCGCCGTTTGCGTATATTCTCATCGGCGGCATATTCAGGAATATGGACGCCAACCTTGAAGAAGCGGCGACGATACTCAATACTCCGAAATGGAAGATAATGACGCGCGTCACGCTCCCGCTCATCCGCCCCGCCATCCTTTCGACGATACTTCTCGTCTTCGGCAGCTCGATGGGCAGCTATCCCGTGCCGCACTTCCTCAAACTCACGACTCTCTCGACAAAATACATAGAACTCAACGACCGCCGCGTCGGCGAGGCGAGTATCCTCGCCGTGATAATGATGCTTCTCGGCGTCGCGATCATGTATCTCAACCAGCGAAGTCTGAAAAGCCGCAAGAGCTACACGACCGTCACGGGCAAGTCGGGACAGACGTCGAAGATCAACCTCGGAAAAGCGGGGAAGGTCGTCATCGCAGTCGTGTTCATACTGCTGACGTTCTTCACAAGTATCTTCCCGATAATCTCCTTCGCGTTCGAGACGTTTTTGCCGAACCCGGGCGACTACAGCTTCCTTAAGACGTTCAACACGGACAATCTGACGACGAAATGGTGGCTGACGAGCGAAAACGTGACCGAGAACGGTATGTACGGTCAGAAGGGAATGCTCTTCAACGAAATGATCTGGCAGGGCTTCGGCGGCACGATGCTCGTTTCCGTGGCGTGTGCCATCACGTCGGGCGTGCTCGGAACGCTGATCGGTTACGCCGTATCGAAGAACCGCCGCTCAAAGCTCGCAAACTACGTCAACAGTATGGCGTTTTTGCCTTACCTGATGCCGTCGATCGCGGTCGGTATCGCGTTCTTCAAGCTGTTTTCGGGCGGACTTAACCTTTATAACACGTATTGGTTGCTTATCATAGTAGGTACCGTCAAGTATATCCCGTTCGCGAGCCGAAGCTCGCTGAACTCGATGCTCCAGCTCAGCGGCGAGATAGAGGAGGCGGCGATCATCCAGGATATCCCGTGGCACAAGAGAATGACGCGCATTATCGTGCCGATCCAGAAATCGTCGATCGTCAGCGGATTTTTGCTCCCGTTTATGACGTGTCTGCGCGAGCTGTCACTGTTTATGCTCCTTTGCGGACAGGGACTCATCTTGTCTACCCAGCTCGACTATTTCGACGAAATGGGACTTTACGCGTTCTCCAGCGGTATCAACCTGATACTTATCGTAACTATTCTTATTTGCAACGCTCTTGTCAATAAGATCACAGGCGCAAGTCTTGACAAGGTGATCGGAGGTTAATTATGCCAAAAATAGTTCTTACAGACGTAACGAAACGGTGGGGCAATTTCTACGCCGTTGATCATCTCAATCTCGTCATCGACGATTGCTCGTTCGTCACGCTCCTCGGTCCGTCGGGCTGCGGAAAGACGACGACGCTCCGTATGATCGCGGGACTCGAAACTCCCACGTCGGGACGCATCGAGATAGGCGATCAGGTCGTTTTCGACAGCGAGAGGGGAATTAACATTCCCGCAAACAAGCGCCACGTGGGCTTCCTTTTCCAGAACTACGCCCTCTGGCCGAACATGACGGTTTATCAGAACATCTCATTCGGACTGAAAAACCTTAAAAAGTACACAAAACAGGAGATCGACGAGATCGTTGCGCGTGTCGCGCACGTCGTCAAAATCGAAATGTTTATGGACAGATATCCGTCCGAACTTTCGGGCGGTCAGCAGCAGCGTGTCGCCATCGCGCGCACGCTCGCTCCGGAGCCGGAAGTCATCTTTATGGACGAGCCGCTGTCGAACCTTGACGCGAAGCTCCGCCTTGAAATGCGCTCCGAACTGCAGCGACTCCATCTGACGACGGGCCGTACGTTCGTCTACGTCACGCATGACCAGATGGAAGCAATGACGCTCGCAACGAAGATCTGCCTTATCGACAACGGTGTGCTCCAACAGTACGACGCGCCGCTCGACGTTTACGGCAGACCGAACAACCTCTTCGTCGCCGACTTTGTCGGAAATCCCGCGATCAACTTTATCGACGCGGCGGGAACGCAGAGCGACGACGGCGCGATGGACTTCACAATATTCGGCGACAAGAGCGTGAAATTCAAATTCAAAGAAGCGACGGATATGGCACAGTGGCGCGCCGAGGAAAAACGCTCGGCGGAAGAGACCGCCGCAACGCAGGCGGCGCGCGACGCGGTCGCCGAAAAGGGCAACAAAGACGCGGTGTTCAACTATCCGATCTCGCGCGTCGAGGACGACGGTATCACACGCGCCGAGCCGACCGAAAACGACTACGTCATCGGCGTTCGCCCCGAGAGGATCCGCGTCGTTGAAAACGGCGGCATCGAGGGCGAAATATACAGCGCCATGCCGACAGGTATGGAAACGACGGTGCGTATCCGCGTCGGAAACTTCCTTCTGACAGGCGTCGTGTTCGGCGAGATCACATACGCCATCGGCGAAAAGGTCAATATCGAATTCGACGATGACGGCATTATGCTGTTCAGTCGCATTTCAGGCAAACTCATCGGAACCGGCACAGTCAAACTGTAATGTAATGTCAAATAAAAAGTGAACAAGTCCGGTAAAAACGGACATTGAAAAAAAGCCCTCCTATGATACAATTGAAGAAAGTATCATAGGAGGAATTTTTATGGCAAGAAGTTATCGACATATCAGTGAATATGAAGAAGAGATTTTACGACTAAAGGCAGAAGGAAAGACAAGACGAGAAACAGGAGAAATACTTGGATTTAGTTTTGATCAGATACACAACTTTTTAACGAGATACAATGAAAAGCAACGCTATTTTCCGAGAAAACAAAAAAACAAAAAAGTCCGAAAGTTTAGCAACCATCGGACTTTTTCTGGTCTGAGTGACTGGACTTGAACCAGCGGCCACAACCGCGAACCCCAAACGCTCGTTTCACTCGCATTTGGGAACCCCTCGCCACCCCTCCTGCGCTCCGCGCAGGGCGTGGTATCGGACGCTGTTTCAAGACAATTCGCAACAAAAAAGCAAAGCGGAACGGAAAAATCTCGTTCCGCCTTGCTTGGTCTGAGTGACTGGACTTGAACCAGCGGCCTCTACCACCCCAACTGTACTGAACACGAAATCTCCGCTCCTTTGCTTGATTTTCGGCGCTTTTCGCTCGACTCGAGATGCTCTTCGGCGCTCTTTGAAGCATTGTTTCCGAGTGTTCCGAGTTTGTCTATGGTCAAAATTGTGGTCAGAGCGCATGGCTCGTTTGTTATTATTTGTAATGAAATAAAACTCACCCTGAACGGCGCGGCTTCACCGCGCCGTTTGTGGTACGAATTGTGGTCAAAACGTGCGATGCTGTAAACAAAGAAGGAGGGGGTTTTATAAAGAACGTCGGACCAAGCATTGGTAGAATATCACTTACTATTTTAAGTGGCCACTCCTTTGCGCTTGAAATCCAATTTCAACTCTCGAGCAACGTACTCCGTAATCCTGTCAATATTAGGGACTATTTGGTCATATATATCGACTCTGACCTCGGTTGATCTGTCGACATAAGGCCACGAGTTGACCGTGATTTCATGTTCACACTTGCACCAAAAGTGATAAAAGAATTCATTTTGCAAATATTCTTTTAATTCTTCATAATTCTTGACACTGTTATACTTGCTTGGTTTTTTGCCTTTGTACTTCAGTTTTTTTCTGAGATCATCAAGATCTATGGCAAACATTACATTGACCATGCGCGGCCTTTTGGCGTTAGTGTCCCATTTTAAGCAATACCATTCGAGTTTTTCCATGGTTCTTTCTCCTTAAGTGGTTTTGCGTATTTTACCTTGGGAAATGGGATTTGTCAAGAGAATTCGAAGAAACTGTTTCTCGGGGTTCGAATCCCCGCCTTTCTGCCACGAGCGAGTTGAATTATTACATATTATATTGAAAACTGTCGAAAAATAGTTGAATTTATGAAAGAATCCTGATATAATTAATATGTAAAACTGAAAAAAGTTATATAAGCAACCGGAAACGGAGGTGCCGAAATGGCATATTCATACAACAAACTTTGGAAAATAATGATTGACAAAAATATTAACAGAACAACATTACGCAAACAGGCAGGTATCACGTCTAATGCAATGGCGAAGATGGGGAAAAATCAACCGGTCAATATGGAAGTTTTGGCGAAAGTCTGTCATGTGCTTGACTGCGGCATCGAAGATGTGGTTGAGATTATCGATGACGAAAAGCAGGAGGCGTAATCATGACAGATAAAGAACTTAAAACCTTAAAAGATAATCTTTGGCACGCGGCAGATGTATTGCGCGCCGGTGCTCATTTGGCAGCGAATAAATACGGTCAGCCGATTCTCGGTCTGATTTTTCTACGGTATGCCGACATTCTGTTCAAGCAACATAGGCAAGAGATAGAAACAGAGTACTCCCGCCTCATCGGTACCAGGATGGAAAAGACAAAGAAAGAGATTGCCATCGAGAAATGCGGCTTCTTTCTGCCGGGATGCGCCTATTATGATTACATAAATGATTCTCCCGATACAGCGGAAAAAGCTGCCATAGTCAAGAAGGCGATGGAAGAGATTGAAAAGGAAAACCCTAAGATGGAAGGCGTTCTCCCGAAGGACGTTTATGCCCAGCTCGTCCCGGAGGAAGAACCGGAGCTGCTCTCTAACATCGTCCGCATTTTCAAGGACATCCCCGAGAACTGCACCGTCGATATTTTCGGTGAGATATACGAATACTTCCTCGGCAATTTCGCTTTGGCGGAAGGCAAAGACGGCGGCACGTTCTATACACCGGCAACGGTCGTGCGCTATATGGTCGAAGTGCTTGATCCGCAACCCGGCGACAAGAAGTTCCTTGATCCCGCGTGCGGATCAGGCGGTATGTTCGTGCAGGCTGCACGCTATATGCACAAGCACAATGCAAACGAAGCGGAACAAATGAAGTTCCGCTGCTACGGCGTGGAAAAGGAGCCGGACACGGTCAAGCTTGCCAAAATGAACCTGCTGCTCAATAACGTGCGCGGCGAGATCACCGAGGCAAACTCCTTCTATTCCGATCCATACAACGCCTTTGGCGCGTTTGATTACGTCATGGCCAATCCGCCTTTCAACGTAGACGAAGTTGTGGTGGAAAAGGTTATCGACGATACGCGTTTCAATACCTACGGCGTGCCCAGAAACTCATCCACTTCAGCAAAGAAAAAATCCGATAAAAAAGAAACAGTGCCGAACGCCAACTATCTGTGGATCGGTTATTTTGCCACGGCTTTGAACGAACACGGCAAGGCGGCGCTTGTTATGGCAAATTCCGCTTCCGATGCCGGCAAAAGCGAATACGATATACGCAAAAAAATGATCGAAGAAGGCGTTATCAGCCAGATGGTGACGCTACCTTCTAATATGTTCTCCTCGGTTACCCTGCCTGCGACGCTGTGGTTTTTCGACAAGAATAAACCGAACACCGACAAAAAGGACGAAATCCTTTTCATCGACGCCCGCAACGTGTTCACGCAGGTTGACCGCGCACACCGCAAATTCAGCGATGAACAAATCAAAAATCTCGGTATCATCACCCGTTTGTATAACGGCGACGCCGAGGCTTTTGCCGCGCTGATCGCGGAATATAAAGCCGCGCTGGCAGATGCGCCGGAGACGGCGGAAGATAAGGAAGCAAAGACGAAGGCGTACTGGCAGTCCCAGATCGACTGGCTGACCGAACGTTTCCCAGACGGAATTTACCGTGACGTGATTGGCCTGTGCAAAGTGGCGAAACTCGATGGCGAGGATGGCATTATCGATCAGGATTACTCGCTCAACGCCGGGCGTTATGTCGGCGTGGTCATTGAGGATGACGGCATGACCGAGGAGGAATTTAAGGAAACGATGCTCGGCTTAAACGCAGATTTTGAGGCGCTGAACAAAGAAGCGAAAAAGCTGGAAGAGCAGATTGCAAAAAACATTGAGAGGCTGTTTGAATGAAAAAAATCATAATCAGCGCTTTAATTTTTGTCGGACTAATTCTGTATTGCGCTTTTAGCGCGGGCGGTTTTATATCCGGAATGAAAGTGTTGGGAGAAATTATAAATATATTCGGAACGGTTTTTGTTTTGATTTTCAATTCATTTCTCTCAATTCCAGATGTGGCACAAGAAATAATAAAGAGTATTCTTACAACAGTTTTGGTTTGGGCAATTTATGGTTTTGGCCTGCACGGTGCAGAGAAAAAACTTGTTTGGGGAATTGCCGGAGCGTTTGCCTCATTGATTTGCACCATTTTGGCATGGATTGGAATGATTTAATCGAAGAAGAAAGTTTTGTTTGGTGAAAAAATGGAAACAAAGAGTTATAGCCTCGAAAAAATAGCGCATGGTTTTTCATATGGTTCAATGCCGCGAGATGAATTGATGTGTGAATTTGGCTATCCTATTTTTTCAGGGTATAGATACACAGGTTATTACAAAGAATTCAACATTAAAAAAAGATCATTGGTTATTATTGCTCGAGGAGTAGGTGGAACGGGAGAAGCTCGAATTGCCGAAGAAAAGACATTTTTGACTAATCTCGCAATTGCTATTGATATTGATGATTCTTTAGCTGACATTGATTATCTAAAATACTACTTGAATCTTCAAGGACTGAGATATTTGGACAGCGGAGCCGCTCAGTCGCAAATAACAATTAACAGCTTAAAAAGGCACAAAGTTTTTCTACCAAGCATAAATGAGCAAAAGAGTATAATTTCTATCCTTTCCGCCTATGACAACCTTATTGAAGTTAACAACAAGCGGATCAAGATTTTGGAGCAGATAGCGGAAAATCTGTATAAGGAATGGTTTGTCCGTTTCCGCTTCCCTGGTCATGAAGCCGCGGAGTTTGAAAACGGCATCCCGAAAGGTTGGATTACTAAACCCCTAAACGAATGGATGGTTGAAAGTTTTAATGGCGGATGGGGTGAAGAGATCGCTATACCCAAAATGCCAAATGAAGCAGCTGTCATCCGCGGCACTGATATAGAAGATGTTAAAGCATCAAGATATTGCGATGTTCCTTTAAGGTATCATAAAGAAAATGATATCAAAACAAAGCTGTTGAAAGAAAATGATATTATATTAGAGCTTTCAAATGGGAATATCAATAATATTGGAAGAACACTGTATATTACAAAAGAGATTCTTTCGCATTTTGATAAAGTAATATGCGCCAGCTTCTGTAAGACGCTGAGATTTTCAGACGTCAGAGTTGCTTTCTTTGTATGGCAATACATTGAATACTTACAAAATAGTGGAATTATGTTTTTCTATAAAAATACAGGTGCAAACGGAATAAACAATTTCAATTTCAAACGATTTCTCAGAATGCCAATATCTATTCCTAATGATATGGAGATCGTTGAAAAAATGATGTGTTTTCATAATGAGATATCAGCGATTAGAGAAAAAAACTTCAACCTCATCAAACAGCGCGACTTACTCTTGCCGCGCTTGATGAATGGGAAGTTGGAGACAAACGATGATAAATTAAAAACTATATCTATAAAAACTAAACTCTCTTATAATGAGTTTATCAGCGAGATGGGAATGGCGGCAAGAGCAAGTCAAATATCAGAAAGTGACTTGAAAGCAATGTATGATGCTTATATAGATGACGATGCAACAGAATGAAATCGAAAAAATAGCAAATCGTGTTTTATCTGATTTTGGAATAACAAGTTCGCCATTTTCTCACCTTAAACAGATTTGTAAAAAAGAAAAGATAATTATGAAAAAAGCTTCTTTTAGCTCACAAATGGATGGTGCGTTTTCGGTTATTAATGGTGATAAGTATATTTTTTTCAATCCTTCAATGTCTGACGGCAGGAAGAATTTTACAAAGGCGCATGAACTTGGACACTTTTTTCTCAATCATCAGTTGGAATCAGGTGACGCAATCTGGTGTTATAATAATTGCATTTCAGAAAATGATCAATGGTCGCTTCCCAGAATTGAAACTGAGGCAAACTGGTTCGCAACATTTTTCTTAATGCCGCGTCAGATGATAATTGATGAATTTAGAAATATTGCATGTATTTTGGGTATTGGTATTTCGCGGCCGTTGTACGTCGATAACCAAAACTGCAACGCCATTTATTGGAATCTTGTTTCTAGACACTTTGCGACAAGGTTTGGAGTTTCAAAAGAAGCGCTAGGATATCGACTTAATAAAATTGGTTTAATAAATTATAATGTAAAATGAGATAAGAGGATAAAAAATGAGCGAAAAGAAAGCATTTGTTTTTGATACAAACTTTATTATTCAATATCAGCAATTAAGTGAGGTTACAAAAAACCTTGAAAAAGATTATAACGTATATGTTTCGCAGGTTTCAATAGATGAACGAATTGCTCAACAATGCAGAGATCTAAAAAAGGAGTTCGAAAATGTTGAAAGGATAAAAACAAAATGTACTCTTTTTGCAAGTGTCAAAATCAAAAAAACATACGAAGAGTCATGTGATTATTATAAAAAAGCAATTCAAGAAAAATACAAATCACTATTCCACGATCGAATTATTCCTTTTGAAAATGATGGGACTGTTTTTCGTGCAGTAATAGATCGGGCAAATCAAAAACTCCCGCCGTTTTATGATGCAAAAGATGCGAGCGATAAAGGGTTCAAGGACTGCTTGTTGTGGCTTTCAATAATTGATTATTTCAAATCTAACGGAGAAAATGAAGTTGTTTTTGTAACTGATGATAAAAGCGCATTCAGAAACAGATCGGGTTTTTTATGTGAAGAGTTTAAGGATCTAACCAAAAAAACAATAGAATTTAAGCCAAATTCATTTTACAGAGAATACATAGCATCGCAGGATATTTCTTCAGAAAAAACAATCAATGCAAATATACCTGAGAATCTGGATTTGATTCGAGAAGATATTGATAACGCTATTAGAAAACTTTGTATTGTTGAAAGCGAAGATTATTATGGTGACATACAGTGTGATCATACATTTAAAACCTCAGTGAAAATAGATAAAGATTATGTGAAAACAGCATTTGAAAAACTTAGAGAAACTATTAACCAGCATATTTTTGAAAAAAAGTATACCTGCTTCAATATTGTTTAGTTTTGACAAAAATATCACTGACGATAAATCATCAATTCCAATTCAAGATCTCGAAAATGCTTTAAGAATTTACGAAAAAATAATCTCAAAATATCCTCATTATATTGATCAGTTTTATGAGGCGGTCGCAAGAATTCTTAATATGAATTATGATCCTATGTCTTTTTTATTTGAGGACGGAGATTTGCCATTTTGAATTGTTAAACAAGAAAAGCGGTATAAAGTTTCGTAATTAACTATTTTGGTGTTTGACAAACAATAAATTGGAGGTATGAAATGGAATGGATATTTGATGGAATCGGATCTACAATTATCGGGGCAATCTTAGGTTTGATAATTGGTGGGATAGCCGGAGGATTTATAGGTTATAAGAATGCGATAAAAAACAAAATAAAGCAATCACAAAAAGCCAAAAATGATTCAACACAAGAACAAGTTGGAAACATCACAATTATTAACCAAAATGGAGATATAAATAAAAATGGTAAATAAAAGTCAAAAACAAGTTGCTGGAAAAGACTCAACCCAGATACAAGCGCAAAGTATAAATATTTATAGCGGAATAACCGAGGAAAGAGCAAGAGAAATATCGAGAGAGACTATGCTACAGGTTTTGGAAAAGTGTGCATTTGAGAGCGGCGCTGTAGCACAACAAAGAATCGAGGCATTTCAAGACATAGTTTTACCGCGAATTGAAAGCATAGAAAAAAACTTTGTTTCCTTTTCAGACCCGGCGTTTCAAGTCTTATATAAAAAAGCACAAATTAGTGCGGCATGTTCCGGAAGAGAGTTGGATTATGGAATGCTTTCCGAGCTTATTGCTCATCGAATAAATAACAAAGACAACATAAAGAAAAAAGCAAGTATAGAAAAAGCCGTAGAGATTATTGATAAAATTGACGAAGATGCACTTTGTGGGCTAACAATGATGCATGTTATGAGCCAGTTTTGCCCAGTTTCTGGAAGCATTTCGCAAGGGTTATTAGTGATAAATAATCTGTATAGTAAAATACAATATATTGATTTACCCTGTGACAAAACAGACTGGATGGATAATCTGGACATATTGGGGGCGGCAAGAATACAATCTGTCACCTCTTTTAAAAAATTTTCAGAATACATAATGGGATCATGGGACGGGTATGTTTGTTGCGGAATTAAAAAGGAAAGCCCTCAATACGAGTTAGCCATTAATAAATTGAAAGAAGTTGGGTTGCCTGATGATTTTTTGATTGATAACGAATTACTGGATGGTTATGTGAGAATTCCTGTTGTTAACAAGGAAAAAATAGATGAATTGCAGTTATTAGTTCAGATTGATGGGATTACCACTCAGTCTTCTATATTGCTATCCGAACAGCAAAAGACAGTTGTCGCGGAAATCTTCGAAATGTATGATAAAACGCCTGCATTAGTTAAAACTACGCAAGAAGCCTTTAAAAACAAATTGCGTTCATACGAAGCCATTGAAAAAGCCCACGTATGGTGGGATCATTTAAAACCTTATTTTCAAATTACGTCTATAGGTAGAGCCATAGCCCAAGCAAATGCTAAGAGAATAGATCAATCGTTACCAGATTTAGATTAAGTGAAAGAGGTTAAGATGAGAAACTTCATTTTCGAAGACGATATTGAACAGGCGATCCTGCAAAAGTTGCAGGGAGAATTGCTTGGTTATGATATTGTCCGTTGCGATCCCTCGCCGGATCAGCGCGAAGTGCTACCGGACGGAACCGGACGCGAGAACAAAAAGGAATGCGTGCTCCCGCAAGTGCTGCACGCGGCTTTGTCGCGCCTGAATCCCGATCTCCCGCGGGAAAAACTGCTTGAAATCGCCAAAGACCTCTGCCGTGACTTTTCCGCTTCGGATATGACCGCTACCAATTACAAGTTCTTTAACCAGATCCGCAACGGCATTAAAATCACCCTCTGCAGAAACGGAAAAGAAGACTTCGACTTTGTAAAACTGGTGGATTTCGACCGACCGGAAAACAACACCTTCACCGCCGTTTCGCAGATGTGGATTCAAGGTCGCATTTATTGGCACAGGCCGGACGTTCTCATCTTTATTAACGGACTGCCTATGGTGTTCGTAGAATTGAAAAATAGCATCGTCAAGGTCGAAGAGGCATATAACGATAACTTAAAAAGCTATCTGAAGGATATTCCGAATCTATTTGCGTTCAATCAGATTTGCGTCCTTTCCAACGGACTTGAAACACGGCTTGGCGCTTTCAACGCCACTTATAATCATTTCTTTGAATGGCTGAAGGTTGATTCTGAAAAAGAGCGCCCAGACAGAAAAGCTCTCAAAGATGCCGCGACCGTGGGTGAAAGTTCTGTTCGGTATTTCATCGACGGTTTGCTGAAGAAAGATCGACTGATCGATTACATAGAAAACTTCATCATGTTCCGCGATCAGAAAGACAAGATTATTGCAAAGAATCACCAGTATTTCGGTGTGAACAATTTGATAGAATCTGTGAAGAACCGCGCGGAATTGCAGGGCAAACTGGGCGTTTTCTGGCATACGCAGGGTTCCGGCAAATCTTTTTCGATGGTCTTCTTTGCCCGCAAGGTACGGCGGAAGATTCCCGGCAATTTCACCTTTCTCGTCATCACCGACCGCGAGGATCTGGACGACCAGATCCACAAAAACTTCGTGAAAACCGAAGTGATCGGATCAAAGGAAGAGTGCCAACCGAAAGACGGAAAGCAGCTGCGTGAATATCTGCAAACCAATAAATCGTTTATCTTCACGCTGATCCATAAGTTCCGCTACGACAAGGGTAAAAAATACCCCGTTCTTTCCACGCGCGACGATATCATTGTGCTGGTGGATGAAGCGCACCGGACGCAGTACAAGGACTTGGCGGAGAATATGCGCACTGCCCTGCCGAACGCAAACTATATTGCCTTCACAGGCACACCGCTGCTGGGCAGCAAGCGCCTGACAAATCAGTGGTTTGGCAACTACGTTTCCGAATACAACTTTGCGCAGTCGGTTGAAGACGGATCTACTGTGCCGCTGTTCTATTCCCGTCGCGTGCCGGAAGTCGGTCTTGAAAACGACTTCTTGGATGATGACGTGGTGGAAATCATCGAGGACGAGAACCTGAACGAGGATGAAACGCGACTTCTCGAAAATTCTGCGTCCCGTATCCTTGAAGTGATCAAGCGAGAAGACCGTATTGATAAGATCGCGCAGGACATCGCGCATCACTTCCCGCGCCGTGGATTTCTCGGAAAAGGCATAGTCATTTCCGTTGATAAATACACGACGGTGAAAATGTACGACAAGGTGCAGCATTACTGGGCGATTGAAAAGCAGAAGGTCGTTCAGGAACGCAACGCTGCCGACACAAAGGAAAAACGCGACGAATTGACGCGGATTCTCAATTATATGAATCGCGTGGAGATGGCCGTCATCGTTTCCGAAGAGGCGGATGAAAACGAGAAGTTCCAAAAGCAAGGACTTGATATCGCTACACACCGACAAAAAATGAATGCGATCACACCGGAGGGACTGGATATTGAAGACCGATTCAAAGATCCGGATGATCCCTTACAGCTTGTATTCGTATGCGCCATGTGGCTGACCGGCTTCGACGTGGAGAACCTCTCCACCCTCTATTTGGATAAGCCGATGAAAGGTCACACGTTGATGCAGGCAATAGCTCGCGCTAACCGCGTGTATCCGGGCAAGCCCTGCGGAATCGTTGTCGATTACGTCAATGTGTTCAAGTACATGCAGAAGGCGTTGACCGAATATGCCTCCGGAGACGACGGCACCGAGTTCCCGGCGAAGGATATTGATCAGCTGATTGTTTTGATCAACAGTGCCTTGGACGAGGCGGATGAGTTCTTACTCGGACTTGGTATTGACATTGGCGCGATTATTGCTGAGGCATCGACACTTGACCGTTTGGAACTGTTGCGCGACGCATATAACGTTATTGTTTCTAACGACGAAAACAAGGACAAGTTCAAGGTGATTATTAATACGCTGATGAATCTTTACGAAGCCTCCCGTCCGGAGATTTTCGAGAAAAACTGGAGCAATGAAAAGTTTTCGGCGCTGGCGTATTTGTACGGGCTGTTCTGTCATTCAATTGACGACGAAAAAATCAACCGTGCGAGGATCCGTATGGCTCAGGTACTGGACACCAGCGTTTCTTCGGGACAGGCGGAAGATAACGACGAAGACCTGGTGATTCATCAAGGAAAGGTCATAGATCTTTCAAAGGTGGATATCGAAGAACTGAAGAAAGAAATCAAGGTTGCAAAATATAAAGCTGTGGAAATCGACGATCTGAAAACGTTTATCGAACAGGCGATTCAGCAGATGCTCAGCCGTAACTGCACGAGGCAAAAGTTCTCACAGCGCTTCCGCGGTATTATAGATCGGTACAATGCCGGCGGATCCGAAAACGAGGACTACTATGAACAGCTTTTGCAGCTTATCGAGGATCTGAAAGTGGAAGAAAAACGGCCGGATGTAGAAGGATTGTCTGAAGAAGAACTCGAAATCTACGATTTGCTGATTGCCGGAAAGAAACTCACAAAAGAAGAGGAACAAAAAGTTAAGCTATCGGCAAAGAATCTGTTTAAGAAACTCTCTGATGAAAAGGCATCATTGATGGTTGTTGACTGGTATAAAGATGAACAACCTCGCGCGAAAGTGAAATCTGCGATTGAGACATCGTTGGATGAGGATTTACCGATATCATATGACAAAGAAAAATTTGCAGCAAAAATCGATCTGCTACTAACTCATTTCATCGATATGGCAGTTCAAGGATATGGATGGGTTGCAGCATAATGGAGGAAAAATCATGGGCTACATTTACATTCTTACAAATCCGTCATTCCCGGAATACGTTAAAATTGGGTACGCTGGAGACTTAAAACAACGTTTGGATGAACTTAATCGCAGTACGGCGGTACCGTTTGCGTTTAGGGTTTATGCTACATACGAAGTGGATTCCGCGCTTTCTGACAAGAAAATCCACTCTATTTTGGACAAGCTAAATCCGGAACTTCGCTCTACGGAAGAAATAAACGGAAAAAGACGCGTGCGAGAATTCTATGCCATGACACCAGAGGACGCATATGCCATTTTGGAAGCGATTGCTGAGATCAATGGATATACTCATCGACTGAAAAAATGGAAAGCAACAGCAGAAGAGAAAAAAGAAGAAGAGATAGCGCAAGAGATTAGTGATGCGCATCAAGAACGCTTGGCACCATTTGCGTTTTCAATGTGTAAAATTGCCATTGGAGAGCAAGTTCAGTTTTGCTGTGGCGGAAATGAGCACGACGGCGCGTTATGCACAGTCGTCGACGATAAACATGTCGAATATGGAGGAAAAACCTGGTCACTTTCAGCGTTGGCAAAGTTTTTTCTGGATATCCATCGACCAATTCAAGGCCCTCGCTTTTTCAAATACAAAGGCGAATGGCTAAATGAAATCCGCAGACAGATGATATGAAAGATATTACATGAAATTCCACAACGTCTATTTCATCAACGGAAACGCATATGCGGGCAAATCGACGACGGTGAAGTTGCTCGCCGAAAAGTACGGCGGCATCGCCTGCGAAGAAAACTACCACGACGCGCTCCTACCCGAGCTCGACAAAGACGAGTTCCCGTGCCTTACATACACGCGAGACCTCGAGGATTGGCACGATTTCATCAGACGTTCGCCCGAGGAATATGAAGTGTGGTACGACGGCGTTTCAAAAGAATGCGAAAAACTCGAACTCAAGATCCTGTCCGATCTTTGCAAGCAGGACAAGAAGATATTTGTCGACACGAACATATCTATCGAAACGCTGAAAAAGATCGCCGAGCCGCAGCACGTACTGATCATGCTTGCCGACCCGGGGATGTCGGTCAGCAGTTTTTTCGACAGACCGGACCGTGAAAAGCAGTTTTTGTATCGACTCATAATGGAAGAAAAAGACCCCGAAGCCGCGATGGAAAACTACCGTAGGGGGCTTATGCGGATCAACTCACAGGAGCGGTACGACCGTTTTCTGAATTCTGGTTTCAACGTCATAGTGCGAAACAAAGACCGAGACATAGAGCATACCTTGGCGCTCGCGGAAAAACTACTTGGATTGACATAAGAAAAGCGGAGCTTACGGCTCCGCTTTGTTTTTTTGATCAACGATTTTTATTTCGCAAGTTCTTCAAACGCTTCACGATATTCTTTCAAAATGCGCGCGGAAACAAGATCGATTTTTTCATCATCGGTCATTTCTGCTTCGGCGTTAGTGTTGCTATCAATCAATATACATTTCATTTTTTCATACATATCCGGTATCCCGTGAAAAACGGCATCATAAACAAGTGCAAGATCTGAATCATCGTAATCATGGACGATTTTGTCTGCAAGTCCTTTGATGTTGCTCCACGGGATCTCTTTATGCGCTGATTTGAACTGCTCGGTCAATTTGTCGGTGATTTCTGAAATGCGCATGATCCGCAGCATTATTGAGTCATTAAGCAACTCATCAGACTCAATATCTTTTTGCATCTTTTCGGCAGTATGATCAATAATGAATTCCAAATCGTTTTTTATTTTGCCGATGTAAAAATCGTCGTTTTTAGTATCGTTCATTGAAATTGCTCCTTTCACATCAGATCCGAATAAAACTCCGCCATATCGTCGAGCCGCAGACACCCGAGCCGCGGGCCGCGCTTTCTTCCCAACGGAAGACCGGCTCCGCAGTCAACGCCGATGACGTTGCCGTTTCTATAAATGCAAAACGGAATGTGATATTGATAATTGTTCGTCGGCGTGTGACCGAAGATCATCATATAGTTGCGCGGCTTGCTGTCGCCGATTTCCCACCTGTTCCAAACCGCAAATTCCGTTCTGTCAGAGTACGGATTAAATCTTCGGTGCGCTTTGCAAAAAGAAGGGTATCTCGTCAGCGAATCGGCGTGTACCAATTTGAACTTTTTGCCGTTTACTTCAAGATCGATATTTATCGGCAGATCCTTAAGAAAACCAATGATTTGATCTTGTGTGTCCTTGGACTCATCGTTGAATGCGTCGTGTGTAACTTGACCGCCGTTGTTGTGCCACAGTCTGACATTTTCGACTTTTTCAAAAAAATTTGCTTTGGGTGACGGGCGCAAAGCGTTCAGCATCATATATTCGTGATTTCCGAGTAGCATTTTGATGTTTTCAGAGTCCATTATTTCAAGCAGTATCTTGATGCCGTCAGGATGCCTGTCGATGACGTCGCCAAGGACATAAAGCGTGTCGTCGGGTTTTAAGTCGATCTTGCTCATGAGCGACCGGTATCGCTCCATATTTCCGTGAATGTCGGCAGTTATGTAGATCATATTTTTCCTTCTTTCGAGAGTATTACGCCATAACGTTGTGGCATTATACCTTGACTTTGAAGATTTGTCAAGATGCATTTCAAAAAAACGTTTTTCCTTGACAAAGCATAAAAAATCAGTTACTATAAAACAAAAAAGATTTTTGATTTTATCATTTACTGCCGAAAAGAAGAAAGGAAGCATCTATGATGTCTAATGAAGAATTGACTTGGGAAAAAATATATAGTTATTGGTGCTATTTTGAGTGCTTTTATCCGGAATTAAAAGATCCCATGAATTACATTATTAAACCTGTTCCCAAAAAATGTGAGCAAAAAGTCAGTCATTTATATCATTCAACTTGGGCCGAAAAAAACACAAGAAATGAACCCCAAAAACCAGAATCTGTTTTATTTGAACAAATGATGCGTGATAATGCTTTTCTGTGGAATGCAGGAACTATTCACACTGCATGCTTGTTAACACTTTCTCAAACCGACGAGGAACGAGCAGCAATTTGGATTTCGGCTTTTGCGAGAACGATAATTTGCAAAAATGAAGATGTACATACAAAAGGTAAAAAAACAATATATTTCAAACTTGAAGATATTATGTATAAATCCAACGCGCTTTTTGTTCCTTCGCAAGGTGGTTGGCATGTGAAATCAAAAACATTTTTCCCCGAGTTTTTCTTTCCGCACTATATGCTAAGTGAGGAAAATAACTTTTCTTATGTTTCACTAATTGAGATGGCTGCAACAAATGCAGTTTTGGTTTTGAATCATTATACGCCAGTAACGTATGAACTTACGCTGAACAGAAAAAAAGAGCAAACAAATAATACATAGTATTATCAAGAAACAAGTTTTCAGGAAAAAAGAGATATATTTCGGTAAACTCTATTATTGCGACACAGTAAACAAAGAAAAGATTTTTGAAAAAACCGCTTGACATTATATCGTTGGGACGATATAATATTATTGTATCGTTGTAACGATACAGAAAGGACTTTATCATGTCGGTAATCACATTATTACACGGTTCGGATCACATAATAAAAAAGCCGGAACTGAAACTCGGAAAAGAGACCAATGACTACGGTCGCGGGTTTTACTGCACGGAGCTTCCCGAAATGGCGAAAGAATGGGCGTGCAAAGAAAACAAGGACGGCTTTTCAAACGAATACAGATTCGACACCAAAGGACTTAAAATATTGAATCTCCTTGACGGCAACCACACCGTGCTCAATTGGATAGCGATACTTCTCAAAAACCGCGTGTTCTCATTGCAAGACGCGATATCGATCCAAGCAAGAGAATATATAATCGAGCATTATTCGGTCGACACAACAAATGTCGATGTTATCATAGGATACAGAGCGGACGACTCATATTTTTCCTATGCTCAGTCGTTCGTCAGCAACACGTTGCCGCTGAGAAGTCTCGGGAAAGCGCTGACACTCGGAAAACTCGGAAAGCAAAACGCTCTTGTTTCCGAAAAGGCATTCAAACAGATAAAATTTGTCGGCGCGGACACCGCGGATAAAGAGATATATTATCCGAAATTCGTCGCCCGCGACACAAAAGCGAGAAAAGATTACAGAAACGAAGTCAAAAAGAGTTCATTGTTAGATGACATTTTCGTGATCGATATTATAAGAGAGGAAATGAAAAATGACGATCCGCGCATACAACGAATTGTACTTAAGTGACGCCAAGAAGTTCTTGGCTGAAATGTTCGACTATGCGATAAATATCTGCGATCAAGACGCCGACTGGTTTGCAAAGCTGTTTGTGTCGTCGGGATTGGCGGATCAATTTGAAATGGGAAATCCGTCGGTGATATCCGGAAAGGCAGCGGAAGATACAGTCCGTGAAATGCTCGGACGAGTCTATCCCAACGAGAAATTCCCGGAAAACATATTCGCCGAAGGAAGATCGCCGGAATATTGGGCGGGCTGGGCGCTTGCTCAGTATCAATGGACAACGGCAAAACGTTTCAAAGACATTTTCAATCGCATATCGTTAAGCAGGATACTATCCATGTATAAGATCTATCACGAAATGGATATAAGCCGCTTTATTGAGTCGATGGACGAAATATACGACGAAACGGTGCTTGAAACAAAACTGCGCAGGATTAGAGAAAGCAGACAGGTCTCTCAATCCGAGCTCTCAAAGATGTCCGGCGTGCCGCTCAGATCAATCCAGCTATACGAACAGAGAGTCAACAACATCGACAGGGCTCAGGCACAGACCGTGTATAAACTCGCAAGAGCGCTCGGGTGTAATACCGAAGACCTGCTCGAAGAACCGGAGATAATTGATTAAAAAAAGCAAAGTGATATTTTCAAAAAAACTGTATTTCGTTGGTGAGAGATAAGATGAAAAAAACAGACATATGTGCAATTTGCGGCAGAAGAGCCGAATTAAGTTATGACCATATTCCACCAAAATGTTGCGGAAACAACGGTGATTCGTACTTCATTTCGTTTACCCCAAAGTATTTAGGTAAAGGCGCAAAAGAAAAAAATATGCATTCTCAAAATGGAATCAAGATTCAATCCATATGTCATGAATGTAACAACAAATTGGGAGAATTGTATGATAAAGATTTAGGACGTTTTAGAGAATTTGTTATTGCAGCGATGAAAAATGATAGACCACAAATTGAATTTGATTTAAAAAAAGTAATAATGGGGGTAATTGGACATTTATTAGCCGCATCGGAATTTGATCCATCAATTCCGGCGAAAGCAATGAGGGAATACTATTTTGGAATAAGTGACAAGTTAATAAAGTCATATAGTCTATTTTGCTGTTATTACCCATATGAGAAAAACATTTTCATTTTAAAAAATTATGTGCCACTTTCATTTGGAATAAACGAAATAAAACCAGAGGGCATGCTCTCCAGTTTTTATTTTTTTCCTTTTGTGTTTATTTTGGCAGACAAACAGAAATCTTCATTTAAAAACGATTTATTTAATTCGTTAGTTGAGCCATCATTACTTATATTTGGACAAGATGATTGGAGAAATAGGGGTCCGACATGGCCAGCTGTTGTTGATGATCACCATGGTATTGTCTTGAGCAAATCATGTGAAAATAGTGTTTTCAAATATTCCAAGAAATAATTAATGTTTTTTCAAATAGAGACTTTCTACGCGAAAGTCTTTTTTTATCCCAAAACCGAACAAATACTCTTGACAAACGAACAAATGTTTGTTATAATATAATCTCTAAACAAATGTTCGCATTGCGCGCAAGCGCAAATTGTTCTTTGAAATTCAAATATCGTTCTCACGGATGTTTGAAAATATAAAAAACCGGAGGTAGATTATTGAAAGAATCCGTTTACAAAAACTATGATGAGCTGCCGCTCTTCCTCAACGCGGACGTCGTTGTGAAAGTTCTCGGCATCGCTCCGTCGTCGGCGTACGAGCTGATGCACGAAAAAGATTTCCCGACGCTGAAGATCGGGAACAGACTTGTCGTGCCGAAGGAAAAATTCATCGAGTGGGTGAAAGCTCACACGGGAGGAACGGCATAAAAGGATCGAAAAACAAAACGCGAGGAAAGTATTTTTCCGTGCCGAATCACGTGTTTCAAATGGATCTGTCCGGCGGCGAGATACTTGTTTATTCGTACCTGCTATACTGCGAAGACCGCGAAACGTTCACCTGCTACCCGTCGCTTTCAAAGATCGGGAAAGGCGTCGGTATGTCGAAAAACACGGTACTTAAATACGTGCGCAGGCTTGAAGAAAAGGGGCTCATCGAAACGGAGAACACGACGGTGATCACAAGGCGAGGCGAAAAGCACAACGGGACTTTGAAATACCTGATAAAGCCGATCACCGCTGCCGAAAACAAATTCGACGAAAGGCAGATGAAAGAATTGATCGCCGAGTCGCGCAAAGCCGAAGTACAGAAAGCGATCAGGGGATTTGACGAAAATCATACCCAAAAAAGCGGCGAAAAATCGCGTTCGATTTTCGTGCAGGATAAAGAGCTTGGCAGGAATTCACCTGCCGAGCCGAAAAACACCGACCGGCAACGCCGTTCGGGGATTACGGTTTCATCAGAAATCGACGTCGTCATCAGAAATCCTGCCCAAAAACAAGAAAAAGCAAGCAATTAACAGGGTTTTTAAGATCAAAAAGATGTATTATTGCGGTTTTTATCGAAAACGCTTGCTATTTCGGAAACGTTGTGGTATTGTTGTGTGCTTGGGAGGTGATACAATGTCAAAAAGAAGACCGTCGGGCGACGGAATGGTGAGAAAAAGGTCGGACGGACGGTGGGAAGGACGGATCGTCGTCGGACACAAAAGCGACGGAAAACCGATATTCCGCTCGGCATTCGGGAAGACTCAAAAGGAAGTGATGCAAAAACTTCATCAGCTCATCGACGCGTTCCGCGGCGTGAAACTCGACGAAAACTGCGGCATGACACTCGGAGATTGGCTCGACAAATGGCTCGCGTTCAAAAGCGAGACCTTGCGCCCCGGCACGATCGAAAAGTACAGTCACTACTCGAATTCGTACATCAAACCGCACCTCGGCGACAGAAAAATATCGTCGCTCACAACGACGGACGTGCAAAGATTCTATAACAAGATCAAGTCCGAAGGCAGAGTGAAACCCCATCCCGAGCACGGGAAAGAGATGTCCGCAACAATGGTGCGCTCGATCCACATGATGCTCCACGAAGCACTCGAAGACGCGGCGCGCGAACGGTTGACGGTGAAGAATCCGACAAACGGAACGACGATCCCTCGCCTTGACAAAAAGCCGATGCAGGTGCTCGGCGACAGTCAACTCGAAAGATTCATGCAAGCGATCGATGGCGACGAATGGCACGACTTCTTCTACACGGAGATAACAACGGGGCTCCGTCGCGGAGAAATATGCGGACTGAAATGGAAAGACTTCGACGCCGACTCGGGAACGATCAAGGTATGCAGATCGGTCGGCGTCGGAAAAGGCGGAGAATGTATCGTCGGCGAAACAAAGACCGAGCGCGGAACGCGCACGATACTTCTCCCGCCGAGCACGGCGAAACTGCTCCGGGATAGAAAAGAAAGCGCGATCTCGGAGTGGATATTCCCGCGGCCGATCCGCTGTGAACTGCCGACAAGTCCCAACGCGGCGTACACGAAACTGAAATCGCTGCTGAAAAAAAGCGACCTGCCCGACATCAGATTCCACGATCTGCGCCACACATTCGCGACTCACGCGCAAGCGGCGGGCGTCGACGAAAAGACGCTCGCCGGCATACTCGGTCACACGAACGCGAGCTTCACCCTCGATACGTACACACACGTCACGCCCGATATGCGCGATCGCGCGTCCGAGATCGTCGGCGGTGCGATGGAAAACATCATCGGAGGGATAAAGTAATGGCGAGAAGAAAGAACGGGGAAGGCACGATACGCCATCGCAAAGACGGGCGGTGGGAAGGCAGGATCGTCGTCGGTCACGATGAAAACGGTCGCGCGATAACGAAAAACGTTCTCGGCAAAACGAAAAACGAGTGCCGCGAAAAGCTCGACGCGCTGAAATCGACGGTCACGGATCGCGCGGAAAAAGCGACGACCGATATGACGTTCGGCGCGTATATCGACTTCTGGTTTACTACGTTTGCCGCGCCGAAACTGAAAGCAACGACGCGCAGAAAATACGAAGCCGAGATATACGGACACATCATTCCGAAGATCGGGAACATACCGCTCGGCGAACTCAGGCACAGCGACGTCGAACAGTTCTATGCCGATCAGAAGAAAAACGGCCGCCTGTCGCGGCGCGACACGTACGGCGACGGGCTGTCGAATTCGATGGTGCGCGGCATCCACGCAAGGTGCAAATCTGCGCTCGACAGAGCCGTCGCCGACGGATTGATAATCCAAAATCCCGCGTCCGACTGCGCTCTCCCGCCGAAGAAAAGCCGCGAGATGAAAACGCTCTCGCACAGCGAGATACGGCGATTTTTGATACAAGCGAAGTACGAAGGGATGTATGAACTCTTCCTGCTCGATCTTACAACGGGGATGCGCCGCGGAGAATTGCTCGGACTGAAATGGGAGGATCTCGACACGAAAACGTGCGAACTCCGCATAAGTCGGCAAGCGGCGATCGTCGGTGGGAAACTCGTCATCACGTCGCCGAAAACGAGAACGTCGGGGCGCGTGATAAAATTGCCGAAAGCTGTCGTCGACGCGCTGACCGAGTATCGCAAAACGGTCGATTCGGAATGGATGTTCCCGTCGCCGCACGACAATTCGCGTCCGCGCGATCCGAGCGGCTGCCGCAAGCGCCTCGGTCTGATACTCGAACACGCGGGATGCAAGCACGTCCGCTTTCACGACTTGCGCCATACGTTCGCGACGATGGCGCTCGAAGGCGGCATGGATATAAAAACGCTGTCGGCCGTGATCGGTCACTCGACGGCGGCGACAACGCTCGACATATACAGCCACATCACCTCGGATATGCAGAGAAAATCGGCGGTGCGCATCGACCGAGCAATAACAAAAACCGCCGTGTCCGACACGGAAACAGCGGGTGGGGAAAACAATGCGAACACGACACCGTCGGTGAACACGGAGCCTGTATTCACGCCGTATCGCGGCAAACGGCGTCGCCCCGGCACCGGCTGTATCACGAAAATCAGCAAGAACACCTGGCAGGGCAAATTCACTCCGCGCAACCCCAACGGCACCCGCCAAACCCATTGCGTCTACGCCGAAACGGAAGAGGAATGCGAGAGGAAGCTGGGGGAGATGATAAAGCAAATCAGAGCGAAAAATGCGATGTAGTAAACAAAGAAAAGCCGACTAACCCGAGTTGGCTTTTTCTCTTGAAAATCGCGTGATGATATGGTATACTAAACACGGAAAACCCCATTTCTACATCCAATGGAGAACTCAAAAATGAAAACCACGTCGCCCGGCGGCAAAACTGTATTTGCCTCGGTAAACAATATTTCGCGGCCTGTGCGTCTTTGCGAAAAGACGCGTCTTTTCGCCGCGGAATCGCTCGGCCACAGGTACGGGCTTGAAACGAAAAAGACGCGAGGCGTAACGCTCGACGATATTGAAGGATTTGAAAATCTCACGCCGTGCCGCAAGTACGATCTGGCGATCCGTCGTATCGCCGAAACGGCGCCGATAAGAATATGCGACGGTGAACTCGTCAGCGGCTCGGCGACGCTCGGCGCGGCGATCTCGCATCTCGTACCGGCGCTATATAAAGGCGAGGCGCTTTGCCGCAGTATCAGCCATCTCACGCCCGATTTTTTTACCGTCGTCAAGGACGGCATCGACACGATACGCGCGCGGGCGGAACACGCGCTCGAAAAACATCGCGGCACCGAAAAAGAGGAATTTGCGCGCAGCTGCATCTTTTGCCTTGACAGTTTCGATATATGGCACAAAAGATACCTCGACGCGCTCCGCGAAAAAGGTTACACGCAGAATTACGAAAATCTCTGCGTCGTGCCGCACAAGCCGGCAAAGACGTTTTATCAGGCGGTGCAAAGCGTGTGGTTCACGTTCGCGTTCATGCGTCTTTGCGGCAACTGGCCGGGGATCGGACGGCTCGACGAAATGCTCGGACCGTATCTTGAAAACGACATGAAAAACGGCGTGCTGACGCTCGACGATGCGCGCGAAATACTCGCTCATTTCTTCATAAAAGGGTGCGAGTGGATATGCGGCGGCAATTACGGCTCGGGCGACGCACAGCACTACCAAAATCTCGTGATTTCGGGCGTCGACGAAAACGGCAAAGACGTAACGAACGACGTGACGTACCTCATTCTCGACATAATAGAAGAACTCGGGATAAGCGATTTCCCGACGACTGTCAGGTTAAGTTCGAAAAGTCCCGAAAAACTGCTCCGCCGCACCGCAGAGGTAATGCGTTTCGGCGGCGGCGTGCTTGCCGTCTATAACGAGGAAAAAGTGATCGAGTCGATGACAAAATACGGCTATTCGCTGGGCGAAGCGCGGAGATTTGCCAACGACGGCTGCTGGGAAGTTCAGGTGCCGGGCAAGACGTATTTCAGGTACATACCGTACGATTTTTTGCAGCTATTACAGAAAAAGACGCTGAAAAGCTACGACGGATCGGTCATATTCCCCGATTTCGAGGCGCTTTACAAGGCGTATATTTCCGACGTCGCCGACCTTCTCGAAGGGCATCTCGCGATGCTCCTCGACGAAAACATGGAGCGCGAAACGCCCGACGGATGGGTATGGAAAGAGGACATAAAATGCACGGTAATTTCGCTGTTTGAAGAGGGGTGCATCGAAAAAGGACTTTCGTACCGCGAGGGCGGCCCGATATACAACATCGTTTCCCCGCACATCGGCGGACTTGCCGACACGGTGAACAGTCTTTACGCGATCAAAAAACTCGTATTCGACGAGAAAAAAGTCGGCTTCGGCGAGCTTATGGAGATACTGAAAAACAACTGGGAAGGCAGTGAAGCTTTGCGCCGATACGTACTGAACAGGTACGTTTATTACGGCAACGACAGCGACGAGGTCGACGTGATATGCGTGCGCCTTCTTTCGGATTTTGCCGATCTGTGCAAAAAGATCGACGGCAGGAGCGGATATTCTTTCCCCGGCGGCGTCAGCACTTTCGGGCGACAGCTCGAATGGTCGCCGCATCGGCTCGCGTGTCCGTACGGAAGAAAAAGCGGCGAAGTCCTCGCGGCGAACGCGTCGCCGACGCCGGGCAGTGACAAGGAAGGTGCGACGGCGATAATTCGCTCGTACTGCAAAAATCCGCTTGAAAAACTGTCTGTCGGCGCGGCGCTCGATCTCAAACTCCTCCCGTCGTACATAAAGGGCGACGAGGGGATCGACGCGCTCGTAGCGCTTTTGCGCGGCTTTGTCGCGCTCGGCGGATTCTTCATGCAGCCCGACGTCATCGACGCGGAAATACTGAAAAAAGCGCAGAAAAACCCCGAGGAATATCAAAACCTTTCCGTCCGCGTTTCCGGCTGGAACGCGAGATTCGTAACGCTGAACAAAGAGTGGCAGGATATGGTGATAGAGCAAAATGAACGATAATATAACTACGCTCCGAGTGGCGGAAATACAAAGATTCTGTATGCACGACGGACCGGGCGTGCGGACGACCGTATTTTTCAAAGGATGTCCGCTTCGGTGCGTCTGGTGTCATAACCCGGAAATGCAAAAGAGCGCGCGGGAACTGATGTTTTTCGGGAATAAGTGCATTTCCTGCCGCCTCTGCGCGTCGTGCGTCGTGCACTCCTTTGACGGCGGCGAGCATACCGTCGACCGCGAAAAATGCACATCTTGCGGCAAGTGCGCCGAGCTGTGCCCGACGACGGCGCTTCAGATATGCGGCAGGGATATGACCGTCGACGAGATCGTCCGCGAAGTGAAAAAAGACGTTGCCTTCTACGGTTTGAGCGGCGGCGTGACGCTATCTGGCGGCGAGCCGCTCGCGCAGGCGGGCGTCGTCGATCTCTTAAAAGCTCTTAAATCCGACGGCATCAACACTGCGATCGAAACGTGCGGATATTTTGACGTTTCCCCCGTCTTGCCGTACACCGATCTCTTTTTGTGGGACGTTAAAGACACCGATCCCGCGCGGCACGAAAAATACACGGGTGCGACAAACGAAAGGATACTCGAAAATCTTTTCGCCGCCGACGAAATGGGCGCGAAAACGCGCCTGCGCTGTATCATAATAAACGGCGTAAACGCCGACGTCGATCATTACAGGCGCGTTCACGAGATCAAAGCGAAACTCAAAAACTGCACGGGTGCCGATATTCTGCCGTATCACGCTTACGGCGGCTCGAAGGCAGTCGCTTTGGGACTGCCCGACAACGGCGACACGTCGCTCATCCCGACCGACGATGAGATAAGCGAAGCGAAAAGAATTATTTGCGGATAAAAACATCCCGGCAAATCGGGATTTAACGGAGATTAGATATGCTTGAAAAGATGGCTGATTTTTTCGAGACCAGATTAGATGGATACGACGAACATATGATGACTGATATTGAAGCGGCAGACGAGTTCTATCCCTTTACGGCGAAGCAGCTGCCGACTGCCGAAAACTGCCATATACTTGATTTGGGATGCGGCACCGGATTGGAGTTAGAAAAATACTATCTGTTAAACCCATCCGCAAGGATAACGGGTATTGATTTGTCGCAAGGAATGTTATCTGCTCTTAAAAAGAAATCTGTATACAAAGACATTACTTTGATTTGCGGCTCTTATTTTGATGTGCCTTTTGGTGTGTCCTTGTTTGATAGTGCAGTATCGGTGGAGAGTTTGCACCATTTCACGAAGGCAGAAAAAGTACCTTTATATACCAAACTGCATAAAGCATTAAAAGACGATGGATATTTTGTACTGACGGACTACTTTTCTTTGTCTGATGAAGAAGAACGGATGCACCGACAAAACTTGATCGCATTGAAAGCAGAGCAGGGAGTTGCCGATGATGAGTTTTATCATTATGACACTCCTCTTACGGTAAACCACGAAACAGAAGCGCTTCTGGAAGCGGGCTTTTCTTCTGTTGAGGTGATGAAAAATTGGGGAGCAACCTATACCATAAAGGCAGTTAGATAAATTCCGGCTTGCAGAGGAAAATGATATGATCATAGAAACCGAAAGACTTATACTCAGACCGTTTGTCGAAAGCGACGCGGCGGACGTTTACGAATATCTGAAAGAGCCGGCGGTGAACTGTTTCGCGTCAATGAAATTGAACTCGCTCGACGAAGCGGTCGCAGAAATAAAGAAACGCAGCGGCGAGACCGAATACTACTTTGCCATCACGCTCAAAGACGGCGGCAAGGTGATCGGAGAGATCGACGCCTATCCCGAGGGCGATGGACCCGGCGAAGATGAAACTGCGCCGCAGGACACCTTCAGCCCTTGCTGGATGCTGAACCTGAACTACACCGGCAAAGGCTACGCTTACGAAGCCGCGCACGCGTTCTTCGATTATCTGTTCAATAAAAAAGATGCGCGACGCATATACGCATACACCGAGGATTACAATACGGCAAGTCAACGCCTTTGCGAAAGACTCGGAATGCGCCGCGAAGGGCTGTTTTTGGACTTTATTTCTTTCGTGAAGAATCCTGACGGCACTCCGCACTATGAAAACACATATCAGTACGCTATCCTGAAAAAGGAGTGGCATTGATTCTTTCGGAGGCAAATATGCTGCTCGTCAATTACGAAGCGCCCGACGGCTCGAAAAAACACAATCACCTGTGGAACGGCGGCAACGGCGTCGGCACGGTAAAACTTTACGACAAAGTCGGCGGCAAATTTAAAATCGTCGACGAGATCGAAGCGACACACATCGGCTGCGAGTACGGCGAGTACGGAGAATGATATTTCATAACGCCTATTTCTTTAGCGGAAACTCATACGCCGTTTCAATTTCTTACCCGCAGTAAACAAAGAAAAGCCGACTCGCGCGAGTCGGCTTTATCGGTTTCCGTCGTCTTGTTTCGTCTTCGGCGGCGCACGTTCCGCCGCCGGATGTGGTCAAAATTGTGGTCAAAGGCGTTTTGCGGCCGCGAGCAGAAAAACAAAAAGCCCGAAAAGCAAGCGCTTATCGGACTTTTTCTGGTCTGAGTGACTGGACTTGAACCAGCGGCCTCTACCACCCCAAGGTAGCGCGCTACCAACTGCGCCACACCCAGATACCTTTGCGGCAACGATTATTTTAGCACAAATAGATAATTAAGTCAATACCTTTTTCACCTTTTCCGAAAAATCTTTGCCAAATAATCGACATAACGCGCGCCGTCGCCTCATATAATGTAGCGTAAGCAAATCGCGGAGGCGGAAATGGACAGATCGCAGGACAGGGCTATCATAATCGGCAGGCACATTGTCGAAACGGGCGACACGGTGCGCGCGGCGGCGGAGAAGTTCGGCGTGTCGAAATCGACGGTGCACAAGGACGTTTCATGCCGGCTCGAATACATAAATCCGGCGCTGTGGCGCGAGGTCAAGACGGTGCTTGAAAAGAACAAATCGGAGCGCCACCTGCGCGGCGGGGAAGCGACGCGGCAGAAGTACCTCGACATCGCCGAAGCGAAAAGATAGCCTGACGGCGAGCCGTCGGGCGTTTTTTATTCGTTGCACTTTTTGACCCAAGCGTCCCAGCGCGGATCGGCTTGCATTTCTTTTTTTGACGTCGGAGCAGTCCGGCGTTTGCCACCACGGAAAATCATCAGGCAGAGTTTTTGCATAGGCAGGGATTTTGTTTCTGACATAGTTGTGCACGAGCGGATAAAGAAGCGGAGACTTGTAATGAAAATTACCGTCGGGAATGCGATCAAACGCTTTTGCATATTCAAGCGCATTGTCAAGCGATACAAATGCATCGTCGTGATATCCGCGTTCCCATTGTACGCGGGCGAGGTAAAGATAAAGACTTACGAGCGGACTGCATTCGTTCGGTCCTTTTTCGCCCTCAAAGACGAGATTGATAAAATCAATGGCTCCCTTTATTTTTTCAATGGGCATATCGCTTTCAAAGCTTTTTATGTTGCTTCTAAGTTTATCGACGATGCAGAATGCGGTGCTTTTTGCCATAATAAGCAAGTCTTCCGAAACCTGCTTGGAGTGTTCTTCTCCGTCTGTCGCCAATTTGAGCAAATTCTGACGCGAAAAAGCCATTACAGGCATCGTTTCCGCATATTTTTTGGCTGTTTTTGTATCGCCGATATTCTTATAAAGATCGACAAGTATTTTCGTTGCCATAGCAGAGTTTGTCATGTTTGTTGTTTTAGACACGATATCTTCGCATAGTTTTATTGCCTCATTCCAATACTTGTTTTTTTCGTGCGATGTGTGAACATACGAAAGATATCCCTTTTCGTCGTAATGAAACTGCTGACCGTAACGCCTGTATCCCGTTTCGTAAAGCGTTGACGCAAGCGACAAAGAAAGGTATTCGTCTCCGGGAAATTCGGCAAGTCCGTTGCGTAGCAAAGCGATACACTCGTCAAATTGCTTGCCGTCGGTTTGACCGGGCAAATAATACTCGTTTACCTTTTTAATGATTTCTTTGATTTTTTTGTCGCGTTCGGCGTTATTGTCAAAGAGCTCGTCAGTCGTTACGCCGAAAAAGTGAGCAAGAGGCACGATAAGCTCCATATCGGGATAGCTTCCGCCCGCCTCCCAGCGCGAAACGGCTTGACTCGTCACGCCGAGCGCCATTGCAAGTTCTTCCTGCGTGCGCTTTTGAGCGCGGCGAAGCTCGCGTATCTTATTTCCTAAATTGAGCTGCATAAATTCCTCCAAAAAAA
This sequence comes from Clostridia bacterium, assembly GCA_017542695.1. The sequence continues at coordinate 15,236 of JAFXWT010000142.1, read as the reverse complement.
GTTTTTCACCGGTGTGCCTTTATCATAGCACACCGGAAAACAAAAATCAATTATCAATTAGTTGTTTCAAAAACAACCATTGATTGAATTTGCGCTGTTTCCTGTCTATCCGAACAAATGTTCCTTTTATCTTGACTTTTCTCTCGTTTTATGGTATAATATACCCACCTCGCCGCCGGGGATGCGGAAAAGAGGTGACAAATGACAGACAGATTTGACGGCGACGAAGCGTCGCGCCGTCTGATCAAGCTCGAGGAACGTGAAAAAAGCAACACGCATCGGCTCGATCGGCTAGAAGGGCTGGTGAGCGAGGTGCACGCGCAGAACGAAAACATCGCGCGGCTGATCGCGGAGCTCGAATTTACCAACAAGCAGCTTGCCGCGCACGACGAGCGCCTTTCCGATATGGAAAAGCAGCCGCGCGCACGGCTCAATCTCCTGTGGGGCACGCTCATAACGGCGATAATCAGCGCCGCCGTCGGCGCTGTCGTGACGGCTGTCATCTCCGCGCTTTAAGGAGGAAATATGCTTGAATTTTTGAAAACGCACTACGTGGAGCTCATCGCCGCGGCGCTGTTTATCGTCGCAATAGTGCTGATGTTCCGCCGCGGGTATAAAAAGCAGGCGAAGTCGATAGTTTTGTCGCTCGTCGCGGCGGCGGAAGCACGCTGGGGCGGCGGAACGGGCGAGATCAAGTACGCCGAGGTCGTCTCACTGCTTTACGAAAAGTTGCCCGCGTTCGCGCGAATGCTCATCGGCGAGACGACGATATCGAAGATCATCGAATCCGCCGTCGGAAAGCTGAAAGAAATACTCGGATAAATAAAAACGGACTGCCCGCGGGCAGTCCGTTTTTCTCTTACTCACACCCGCCCATTTCGGTGAATAAACTGTAATGCGGATATCCGCGGAAAGAAAAAACGAAGGAGTGCATCATGTGAACGGAAATGTTCTGAAATTCGGCGGGACGTCGCTCGGCGACGCCTCCGCTCTGATAAAGTCCGCCGCCATCGTCCGCGGCGACGAAAACGCCCGCGCCGTCGTCGTTTCGGCGCCGGGCAAGCGGCGCAAAAGCGACAACAAAATAACCGATCTGCTCTACGACGTCGCGCAGTCGCGCGGCGCTTCAGCGGCGCTTACCGAGGTCAAAAACCGCTTTGACGAGATGATATCGGCGCTCGGCGCGCGCCTTGATTTTGCCGCCGAATACGAAAAGATCGCCCGCGCGGCAATGGACGGCGACACGCGCTTCGTCGTATCGCGCGGAGAGTACCTTATGGCGAAGATCATGGCGGAATACCTCGATTTTGCCTTTGTCGACGCTGCCGCTGTCGTCCGCTTCGACGCGCGCGGCGCGCTTGACAAAACTGCGACTCTCGAGCTTATAAAAACCGCCGCGTCGCGCGGGAAATGCGTCATCCCCGGCTTTTACGGCGCGGATGATGGCGGCGCGATAAACATATTTCCGCGCGGCGGCTCGGATATAACGGGCGCGCTCGTTTCGGCGGCGCTCGGGTGCGATTATTATAACTACACCGACGTGTCGGGATTTATGTATATCGACCCGGGATTCACGCCGCGCCCGCGCACGATACCGACGCTTTCGTACGGCGAGGCGGTGTTCCTTGCGTCATACGGCGCGGGCGTGCTCCACGCCGACGCGGCGCGATACGCATGCGACGCGGGAGTGAATATCCACGTCAAAAACACATTTTCACCCGCCGACACGGGAACGTTAATTACCGACACCGCGTCGCGCGGCGGCGACATTTACGGCGTCGCCGGCGCGTTCGGATATTTCGGCGACTGCGCCGCCGTCGCAGTCGGATGTTCCGATATCGAAGCGGCGAAAGCATACGCCGCCGCAAGATTTTCGGATATCGGCGTCGCCGCCGAATTCCATCATTCGGAGACGTGCGGCGTCGTTTTTAAGGTCAAAAACGCCGATCTCAAGCCGACGATGAATGGACTCGGTCAATAATTCAGCATCTCGCTGACTGTCACGAACTTGTACCCGAGCGACGACAGATAGGGAAGTATCACCGACAAAACGTCGTACGTGTGGCGCTCGCCGCCGATGTAGTCGTGAAAGAGGATGATACTTCCGGGCGAGATGTTTTTCTTTATATTGCCGACTATTTCCGCCGTACCGCGATGCGCCCAGTCGCGCGTGTCGATGTTCCACAGTACGACGTCGTATCCCATCTCGCACGCCGCGCCGATGACGCTCTTCGATATAGCTCCTTCGGGCGGGCGAAACAAGTGCGGACGCGCGCCCGAAACGAAGAATATCGCCTCTTCGCCTCGTGATATCTCGTCTCTGACCTTTTCCGCCGCGCACGCCGCAAGCGATTTGTGCGAATACGTGTGATTTGCGATCTCGTGCCCGCTCGCCGCCGCCATTCTGAGCGCGTCGGGATAAAGCTCCGCGTTCTTGCCGACGACGAAAAACGTCGCTCTCGCGCCGTAGCTGTCGAGCAGCTCGACTATCCTCGCTGTTTCTGTCGGGTGCGGGCCGTCGTCGAACGTCAGCGCCACGATCTTTTCGTTCGTCGCCACGTGACGCACGGCTTTTCTTATTTCCGCTTTCGGCGACGTGACGAAAGCCGCGGCGAGAAAAAGCGCCGCGGCGCATTTCAAAATGCGTATCATTTCGCCTCCGTCAGCTCGTCGAGCGTGCCGAAGCGGTAGCCGTCTTTCTCCCACGCCGAAAGGAGCGCATCGAGAATGTCCGCGTTCGTCTTTGAAGTCGGATGAAGCAGGATCACCGCGCCGTTGTGAGTGTTGTCAATGAGAAGCCGTGTCGCCTTGTCGGCCGGAGGTTGCTTTGAATTGTCCCAGTCGGCATAAGCGACGCTCCAGAATATCGTTTTATAGCCCATTTCTTCGGCTTTTTCAAGATTTTCGCGTGAGAACCTTCCCTCAGGCGGGCGATAGTATTTTTTCAGCTCGATCCCGTTTGCCGCAGCGACGTCTTCGAGCGCCGTCAGCTCCGCCTCAAACTCATCGTCCCCGAGCTTTGTCATGTCGCGGTGGCGACACGTGTGATTGCAGATGAAATGCCCACCGTCGCTCATCTTTTTGATAAGTTCGGGATTCTTTTCGATGAAATTTTCAAGAACGAAAAACGCGCCTTTCGCTCCGTGACGGTCGAGCGTATCGACGATGCGCGCGACGTTGCCGTTTTCATACCCCGCGTCAAATGTCAGATAGATCACTTTCTCATCGGGATCGCTCCCGATATAGTAGCCCGAATGTTCCGAGATGAACGCCATTTCCGGCTCGCACGTCGGCCTCTCGTGATCCTTTTTTCTCATGCAGTACCAGCCGTAACCTTCGCCCGCGACGGCGGGTGTCGCCGCAGTGAAGCAAAAGATCGCGGCAATAAACAAAATCAAAAATCTTTTCATAAAAAACTCCGTTTTTTCTTTTTATTCTGCCGCCGCGAGCCGTTTTTACGCCGAAAAAATAAAGTTAAATAAGTAAATAAATATATACGGTTGCAAAATTTGCTTTTATGGTGTATAATAGGAAAATGGAAAAGAGGTGGCTTTTTTGGCTGACATAAATATAGTCCTCGTCGAGCCCGAGATACCGCAGAACACGGGCAACATCGCCCGCACCTGCGACTGCACCGGAGCGGCGCTGCATATAGTCAAGCCGATGGGCTTTGAAATAGACGACAAAAAACTCAAGCGGGCGGGACTCGACTATTGGTGGGACCTTGAAATACACTACTACGAATCTCTGAACGACTTTATGAATACGCACGGGGACAAGCCGCTTTGCTTTTTCACCACAAAGTCGGACTACATATACACCGAGCGCGACTTTACAACCGGCGAGGCGTGGCTCGTTTTCGGAAAGGAATCGAAAGGTCTGCCTGAAAACCTGCTTCTCTCAAACGAGGACAGGACGGCGCGCATACCGATGCGATTTGAAAAAAGAAGTCTCAACCTCTCTAACAGCGTCGCCGTCGCCGTGTTCGAGGTGCTCCGCCAGCGTGGATTTTCCGAACTGCAAACGGAGGGCGAGCGGCTAAAGTCGCTGAAAGACCTCCTCGACGGATGAATTTTTACAAATCAATGTGTTATGTGTCAATAAATTCGTGTATAATTTTTTATAAAAATATTTTCAGGAGATAAAAATGTCACTACTTGATAAGATAATCGGAACATACAGCGAAAGACAGATCAAGAGGATAATTCCCCTTGTCGACGCGACGGAGGCGCTTGCGAAAAAATACGGGGAAATGACGGACGACGAACTTCGTGCCGTTACTCCCGCGCTCAAAGCGCGCCTCGGAAAAGGCGAAACGCTCGACGATATCCTCCCCGATGCGTTTGCGGCGGCGCGCGAGGCGGCGACGCGCGTGCTCGGCAAGCGCCCGTTCCGCGTTCAGATAATGGGCGGCGTCATAATCCATCAGGGGCGCATCGCCGAGATGAAAACGGGCGAGGGCAAAACGCTTGTTGCGACTATGCCGGCGTACCTCAACGCGCTGACGGGAAACGGCGTTCACATCGTCACGGTCAACGACTATCTTGCCCGCCGCGACAGTGAGGAGATGGGCAAGGTCTACGGATTCCTCGGTCTGACTACGTGACTTATCGTCAACGGTCAGCAGCCGAGTGAAAAGCAGGCGGCGTACGCCTGCGACATTACCTACGGCACCAACAATGAGATGGGCTTTGACTATCTGCGCGACAATATGGTCACGCATAAGGAAAACCTCGTTCAGCGCCCGTTCAATTTTGCGATCGTCGACGAGGTCGACTCGATCCTCATCGACGAGGCGCGCACCCCGCTTATCATTTCGGGGCAGGGCGAGCAGAGCGACGAGATATATAAAAAAGCGGACGCGCTCGTTCGTCAGATGCACCCGCTCGTTATCAAGGAGATGGACAAAAAAGCGGACTACACCGACGCGCGCGAGGACTACGTCGTCGACGAAAAGGGGAAAAGATGTACCCTCACCGGACGCGGCATCGAAAAAGCCGAGCGGTTCTTTAACGTCGAAAACATAAGCGACCCCGAAAATTCGACGATCCGCCACCACATCGAGCAGGCGCTCCACGCTTACGGAATAATGAAGCGCGACGTCGACTACGTCGTTTCAAACGACGGAAAGGTCCTCATTGTCGACACGTTTACGGGACGCATTATGCCCGGTCGCCGCTTCTCGAACGGACTCCATCAGGCGATCGAAGCAAAGGAAAAGGTCAAGATCGAGAACGAGAATCAAACTCTTGCTACCATCACGTTCCAGAACTATTTCCGCCTGTATAAAAAGCTGTCGGGCATGACGGGCACGGCGCTGACCGAGGACGCGGAATTCCGCGAGATCTACTCGCTCGACGTCGTCGAGATACCGACGAACAAGCCCATGATCCGCAAAGACTACAACGACGCGGTATATCAAACGCTCGACGCGAAATACCGCGCTATCATAAATCACATCAAGGAGTGCCACGCCAAAGGTCAGCCCGTGCTCGTCGGCACGGTGTCGGTCGACAAATCGGAGCTGCTTTCCGCAATGCTGAAAAAAGAGGGCATCCTGCACAACGTGCTCAACGCCAAGCACCATGAGCGCGAGGCGGAGATCGTCGCGCAGGCGGGCAAATTCGGCGCAGTCACCATTTCGACGAACATGGCAGGCCGCGGTACCGACATCATGCTCGGCGGCAATGCCGAATTTCTCGCCAAAAACGATCTTAAAAAGAACGGATACAACGACGAGGAGATCTTCGTCATCACGGGAGTCAAGGAAACGGACGACGAGCGCGTCGCCGAGGGCAGAAAGATATACCGCGACGCACTTGCGAAATACTCCGCCGAGATCGCGCCTGAGGCCGAAAAAGTCAAGGCGGCGGGCGGACTTTGCATTGTCGGCACGGAGCGGCATGAGAGCCGCCGCATAGACAACCAGCTTCGCGGTCGTTCGGGTCGACAGGGCGACCCCGGCGAAAGCAAATTCTACCTCTCTCTTCAGGACGACCTTATGCGCCTGTTCGGAAGCGAGCGCGTCATGGGCATAATCGGTCGCCTCGGGCTCGACGAGGATCAGGAGATCAACGCCAAGATCCTGTCAAGCTCCATCGAAAACGCGCAAAAGCACATCGAGGGCGAGAACTTCAACCGTCGTAAAACGGTGCTCGAATACGACGACGTGATGAACCGGCAGAGAAACGTAATATACAGTCAGCGCCGCGCCGTCATCGACGGAAAGGACATCGGCGACACGATAAACGAAATGATCGAAAACGTCGTCCCGTCCGTCGTATCCATGTGCTCGAACGAAGACGGCACAGTCGACGTCGACGCGCTCCGCGAGAAGATATATTGGCTCATGCTCGCTGACGAATTTTCAAACGATCCGAACGCGGAAACGATCACAAATACGCTCAAGGGCAGAGTAAACGAGATCATCGCGCGCCAGAAGGAAGCGTTCGGAGATAGCTACGACGAGCTGTGCCGTATGGCTCTGCTCCGCGCCGTCGACCGCAACTGGATGAACCACCTCGACGCGATGGACGACCTGCGAGACGGCATCGGCCTTTCGTCGATAGCGCATCGCAACCCGATAAGCGAATACAAAATCGCCGGCGGCGAGATGTTCGACGATATGATCGAGCAGATCAGAGAGGACACCGTCCGCGTGATACTCTTCGCGCGCACGGCTGAGCAGATAAAGCGCGAGCAGGTCGCACGCGCGCAAGGCGCCGCGCTCCGTAACGCCGGCGCGCCGGAAAAGCAAAAGCCGATAGTCAAGAAACTCTCCGACAAAGTCGGGCGCAACGACCCCTGCCCGTGCGGCAGCGGCAAAAAATACAAACAGTGCTGCGGCAGAAACGCAAACATAGAGGGATGATATGGGATTCGGAATAATGTTTCTCGGGATGTTCTTTTTTTGGAACGCCAAGATCGCAAATTTTGACATCCTGCCCGATTTTATCGGATATCTGATCATCCTCTACGGAATAAAGTGCGCCACGCGCTACTGCAACAACTTCAAGCTCGCGCGCTTCGCGGCTTACGCGGGCGGCGCGGTATCGCTCGTCGTGTTTGTCTCTCAGGGACTCGAACTGATGAACGTGAAGCTGTTTACCGACGGCGCGAGCGAGATCATAGGCGCCGTTAATCAGCTCACGCGAATCGTTTTCTTAATGCTGCTCCTTCTTGCGATATTTTCTCTCGCAAAGGAGACGGGAGCGGAAAAGACGAAAAAGCGCTCGCTTATCTCGATAATCACTGTGCCGGTCTTGTGGCTCGGCTATATCGCCATAGGACTTCTCAACCGTTTCGGAGTAATAAAAGACGAAAAATTCCTCTCCGCCGCGCTGATGTGCGAGATTATTTACGTCGCGTTTGCGGCGATCGCCGTTTTTTCGGCGTATATGTGGATATGCGTCGAGGGCGACGAAGATATGCCGAAGCGCAATAAAATAAAAACGCCGATGGACTACTTCGACCGCCGCCGCGAAAGAGAAGCGGCGGAAAAAAACGATGAGCAGATAAAAAAACAAAACGCCGAGGCGGCCGGAAAATCCGTCGCCGAGATGTACGGAGTAAAGAAAAAGAAGAAAAAAGGCAGGTAAAATGGGACTTTTATATATCCTTATCGGATGCGTGTTTCTGTTTGACCCGATCTACAATTTAATAGACGTCCCTCCGGATTTTGTCGGCGTCGCGCTGATACTTTACGGAATGTCGCGCCTTGCCGACCTGAACAGTCATGTTTTTGCCGCTTACTCAAAGATGAGGAGCGCGGCGTTCGTGACGTTTGCAAAGCTCGTTTGCATGGCGCTCATCGGCGTGTTCGACCCGACGATGAGGACAACGCTGACGCTCGGTTTCGGCGTGCTCGAATGTGTGTTCCTTATCCCCGCGCTGACAGAGCTGTTCGAGGGTTTTTCCGCGCTTGCGACGGGGAATGTTGAGATAAACGAAAAAATCTCGTCGGGAATAAAACCGCTCACAGCGGTGTTCTTCATCCTGCGCGCCGTCGGCTCGGTCCTTCCCGACGCGGCGCGTATGATATACGAAACGTCGGGCGGCGCGGTAAAGCCAAACGCGATCACTCCGGAAATGCTGTGGACGATCCTTATCACCGTCTCTCTCGTTCTGACGACGCTTTGCGGCGCGTTCTGGCTGTACCACGTTTTCGGATTTATCAATCCGGCGCGCAAAAACAGGGAATTCGTCGCGTCGCTTGAAAAAAGATACGCAGACGAGATTTTGTCAAATGATCAGAAAATGACATCGCGCCGCGTCGGGCGTTTCTGCCTGCTCGCGTCGCTGTCGCTCATTCCGTTTGTCACACTGCGCGTCGACGGGATATATTTCCTCCCCGAATTTGCGTTCGGGATAGTGATGCTCGTCGCAAATCTTATAACGAAAAAATACGCGCAAGATAAAAAACTGACGGCATTGCTCATTTCTTTCACCGCCGTCGCCGCCGCGGAATATGCGGTAATGATGATCTATTCGCCAAGATTCGGCGACGCGTATATGCCCTTCGGCAAGGACGGCTTCATCCCGCTCTACGCGGCGCTCGTCGCGCTTGCGGCGGCGATGTTCATCCTGTTTGCCGTATGCGGCAAAAGGATCGCCGACGTGCTCGGAAAAATGACGGCGGACACAGTCGGTCTCGGCGGCAATTACACCGACGATCGCCGCCGAGATATCGACGCCGAGCAAAAGAAAAAGATATTCCGAAGGATAAAATTCGCCGAGGTGGTCCTCTATATTTACGCCGCCGTCGGAGTCGCCGCTGTCGCCGCGCTCCCGTTTTTCGAGGCGGCGTGGCTCGCACGGCTGACGGCGGGCGTCATCCTCTTTTCCGTATGGCTCTGGGTGACGAGAACGGTATCCGCCGAAGCGGAAAACACTCTTTAAGGAGAACAGTATGGATCCCGAACAGAAAAAAGTAATACCAAAGATAAAAAAAGATAAACTCACAAAATTCTACGACGCGCTTGAAGTCGTGGCGGTGGCAGTCGTCATAGTGCTTGTGCTGTTCACGTTTATCGGGCGGCTCTCGACGGTCATGGGCGAGTCCATGTACGACACGCTGGAAGAAGGAGAGCGCCTTATCATATCGAATTTCTTTTACAAGCCGAAAACAGGCGACGTCATCGTTTTTCAGCAGTCGGGGATGCACTTTGAGGAGCCGCTCGTCAAGCGCGTCATCGCCGTCGAGGGACAGACGCTGAAAATCGACTTTGACGCGTGGCTTGTTTGGGTTGACGGCGTTTTGCTCAACGAAAACTATGTCACGCACGAAAAAGGAAAGAGAATGAAGATCGACAGTTACGAAACGATGTACGCCGACATAATGAACGAAAACGGTGAGATCACCATCCCCGAGGGGTATATCTTCGTCATGGGCGACAACCGCAATCATTCAAGCGACAGCAGATTTTCGGGAGTGGGACTCGTCAGAGTCGAAGACGTGATGGGGCGCGTCATCCTACGCTTGTTCCCGCATTTCGGCTTTGTGGAATAAGGAGATAATATGCCGTCTGAAATAATACAGTGGTTTCCGGGTCACATGGCGAAAACGCGCCGGATGATCGCGGAAAACCTTAAACTCACAGATATCGTATTCGAGCTTCTCGACGCGCGCATTCCGTACTCGTCGCAGAACCCCGAAATACCGACGCTGACAAGCACGCGCCCGCGACTGACGCTTCTCTCGAAATCGTCGCTATGCGATCCGACTCTTATCGAGCCGTGGCGGCGCGAGCTTGAAAAGAGCGGCCGCGAGTGCATCTTCTACGACGTCAGAACGGGCGAGGGCATCGACAAAATAGCGCCAGCGTCGCGTCGTCTCTGCGCCGAAAAGCTCGCGCGCGACGAGGCAAAAGGAATGACGCGCCCGCTCCGCGCGATGATCGTCGGCATTCCGAATGTCGGCAAAAGCTCGCTCATCAACCGTCTCGCCGCCGACAAAAAGGCAAAAGTCGAAAACCGACCGGGCGTGACGCTGAACAAGCAGTGGGTAAAGACGTCGATAGGCATTGATCTGCTAGATATGCCGGGCGTCCTTTGGCCGAAATTCGACGAGCGGCGTGTCGGCGAAAATCTGGCAATGACGGGCGCGATCAAGGACGACATCATGGACACCGACACGCTTGCCTGCACGCTTTCTTTGCGCCTGCGCGAGGGCTATCCCGCGCTGATCTGCGAAAGATACAAACTTTCGCCCGACGAAATAACCGACCTTGAGGGCTGGGAGATAGTCGAGCTGATCGGCAGAAAGCGCGGATTTCTCGTTTCGGGCGGGGAGATCAACTTCGAGCGCACGGCGAAAATGATGCTTGACGAATTTCGCTCGGGCGCGATAGGGAAGATCACACTTGAAAAGCCGGAGGGCTGAAATGCTTGAATACACATACGAAAACGAGTGCCGCGCAAAAGGATATCTTCATATCTGCGGCATCGACGAAGCGGGACGCGGCCCGCTCGCGGGCAACGTCGTCGCAGCGGCGGTCATAATGCCCGGGGGCTTCCTTCCGGACGGGCTGAACGATTCCAAAAAGCTCACGCCGAAGCGCCGTGAAGCTCTCTATGAAGTTATAACGGGAAACACCGTTTGGGCTGTCGGAGAGGCGTCGCCGACCGAGATAGACGAGCTGAACATACTGAACGCGACGATGCTTGCCATGCGCCGCGCCGTCGCCGCTCTCAGCATAAAAGCGGACTTTGCGCTCATCGACGGCAACTGCTCGCGCGGATTCGACATCCCAACGCGAACGATCGTAGGCGGCGACGGAAAATCGCCGTCCGTCGCGGCGGCGTCGATAATCGCAAAAGTGACGAGAGACCGCGAATGCGAAGAGCTCGACAAAAAATACCCCGCCTATAATTTCGCAAAACACAAGGGATATCCGACAAAAGAACATATGCAAAAGGTCATCGAACTTGGCCCTTGCCCCGAGCACAGACGAAGTTTTTTGTCGTTTGCGAGCATGACAGATGAAGAGAAGTGAACTCGGTCGCCGCGGAGAAGACGAGGCGGCAGAATATCTTGAAAAAAACGGCTACGCCGTGATCGCCCGCAACTACCGCGCGGGACATCTCGAAACGGACATCATCTGCGAGGACGAAACGCACACCGTTTTCGTCGAGGTAAAGACGCGCACTCCCGCGTCGGAAAAATACGGTCGCCCCGCCGCGTCCGTCAACAAGAAAAAGAGTGAAAATCTAATCAGGTGTGCCGAGGCATATCTGCGCGTCGCACGCGCCGAAGGCAGACCGACAAAGCGCCCGCGCATCGACGTTGTCGAGATCTACTTCGTCGGCGGCTCGATAAAGATAAATCACATCAAAAACGCCGTCATCAAAAAGGAGGACACGCCGTGAAATATTTCGATCTCCACTGCGACACGCTTTTTGAAATGGAAAAGCGCGGCGAAGGATTTTTTAACGGCGGCGCGCTCGCCGTTTCGTTTGAAAACGCCGCGCTGTTTGAACGCTACGCGCGCATTATGGCGATATGGACGAAATCGGGCATACCCGACGACGAGGCGTTTGATCATTATAAAGCCGTCGTTTCGCACATGAAAAACAGCATGGACGATCGCGTCGCGCAGTGTCGCACGTACGCGGATCTCGCACGAGCGGAAAAAGAAAAAAAGATCCCGTATTTTCTCGCAGTCGAGGGCGCTACGCTCCTTGGCGGCGACATCTCACGTCTCGATACTCTCAACAAAGACGGCGTGCGATTTTTGACGCTGACATGGAAAGACGACGGCTGCATCGGCGGCTCGTGGAACACGGAAGCGGGACTTTCACCGTTTGGATATGACGTCGTCGCTCGCTGCTCCGAACTTAAAATAACGGTCGACCTCTCGCACGCCTCTCACAAGATGATGGATGACGTGTTCAAAATGGCGGAAAATACGCCGCTCCGCGTCATCGCGACGCACTCAAACTGCGATAAGCTGTGCCCCCACGGGCGTAATCTCACCGACGTTGAGGCAAAGAAGATAGCCGCGCTCGGCGGCATTGTCGGCATCAGCTTCACCCCGGGGCATCTCAATCCGTCGGGGAACGCCGACATTTCCGATATCGTCGCGCACGCCGAGCATTATCTCTCGCTCGGACTTGAAAATGCGCTCTGTATAGGCGCGGATTTTGACGGCATCGTCAATCTTCCGCGCGGAGTGATAAACGAGAAAAACATCCTCGATGTCGACTCCGCTTTTGAAAAAGCGGGCATCCCCGCCGATATCCGCGAAAAGATTTTCTGGCAGAATGCCGAAAATTTTATAAAAATGAATATGTAAGGGGCAAAGCCCCCGCGTCAGACGGTTTTTTGCTTGAACGTCGCGCATACGGTGTCTGTGCAGCTCGTCGCGTAGCTCGGCCCGACGCTGATCTTTTCCGCGACGCATCTGTCGTCGCCGTCGTGATAGACGCAGTTGATCACGTCGCACCTTACGCCGCGGTTTTCCCTGCAAGTCTTGCAGCTCATACTGTCTTTTTCACTGTTTTTCATATAAAACATCCTTTCATCAAAGAAAATGTCGGTCATAGTATGCCGAGATGATGAAAAATTATTCGGTTAAGGAGGAAATATGTCGCTTTACGTTATCGCCGACCTGCATCTGTCGAAATCGACGGAAAAGCCGATGGATATATTCGGATCGCGCTGGGACAGTTATATGGATAAGATCGAAAAACGCTGGCGCGAGAAGGTAACGGATGAAGATACCGTCGTCGTCGCGGGCGATATATCGTGGGCGATGACTCCGTCCGAACTCGGCCCCGACTTTGATTTCATCGAATCGCTCCCCGGCAAAAAGATACTGTCAAAAGGCAACCACGACTATTGGTGGCAGACGAAAGCGAAGCTCGACGCATTCATCGCCGAGCGCGGATACAAAACGATAAACTTCCTTCACAACAACGCCTATATAGTCGACGATTTCATAATATGCGGCTCGCGCGGCTGGTACAGCGAAGATAAGCCGAAATTGCTGCGCGGCGCCGACAGCGCCAAGATAATCGCGCGCGAGGTCGAAAGGATAAAGCACAGCGTCGCCTGCGGCCGCGCGCTGTCGAGCGAGGACGGGCGAGAGCGTGAGCTGTTGATGTTTCTCCATTTCCCCGCCATTTTCCCCGGCTATATGTGCGATGAAATAATTATGGAGCTCTACCGCGCGGGTGTAAAAAGATGCTGGTACGGGCATATCCACGGAAATTACGACGCGCCCGCCGTCATGAAATACGCCGACATCGAATTTCGCTTGATATCTGCCGACTATGTGAATTTCACCCCGCAGGCGATCGTTCCGCTCGAAAAATGAGCGATTATCATATAATATAGGCAAATTGCAATAGGTTTTTTGACATTTTTCAAAAAAAGTTCAAATTTTTCACATCAACACCGATTTTTTCGCATTCATCGGCGAAAATTTCGGCTGATGAACGCCATCCGAAGATCTCCCGCGGGTAATTATTGAGCCAACGTTGACAAGAGGAGATCTGATCGTCAGAATATGACTCGATCCGGGATCCTTTGAGGATCTTCCGACGGATCATCTGATTTTGTTTCTCGTTGGATCCTCGCTCCCAACTCGAATAAGGATGACAGAAATATACTTTCGTTCCGGAACGCTCGATCTGATCGAAGCGAGAGAACTCGCTGCCATTGTCATACGTAACGCTTTTGAAGATCTCCGGACACCATGACTTAAGCTTCAGGAACGCGCTGGCCGTCTCATCAGCTCGTTTATGACAGCGCAAAACGATTTCAAAACGAGTCAATCGCTCGGTATACACAAGCAGCGTTTCTCCGGATTCACGCTTTCCGAGAACGCTGTCACCTTCCCAGTGACCAAATTCAAGCCGGCTATTGATACATTGAGGGCGAAGATCTATTGACGTACCATAACGCGCCGGCTTTCTCACACGCTGCGCTTTTTTCTTGCGCGGCTTATAAGTAAGTTTGCCGTTGATATATCCGGAATATATGTAATTATACAAAGTACGCCAACAGATCTCCGTGGAGAGTTTACCTTGAGCCTTCAGCTTCACAATAATCGCCTTCGGGGAATAATGATCAGCCATCAGAGCTTCAATGCGCGACACAAGTTCGAAATCGTTTCCGAGCTTGATTTGAGGACCTTTTGAGCTTGCTTCAAAATCCGTTTTCTGCTGAGCAATATCAGCAGAATATGAATCGATCAAAAGAAGATCAGATGTACGCTTCTGATACTTTCCTTTTTTAATTTCATACGAGATCGCCTGTCGAGATACTCCGAGGATCTCCGCTATCTTTATGGGTTTCATTTTCAATTTCAATAATGTTTCAATTCTCACTCTATCACTATAACACAATCTTCTATACATAAACACACCCAAATTTATAATTCGCCGCAAGCTTCACATGACGAACGAAATGCGACAAGACCAAAAAGGTCCTGCCGCATTCCGACCGCCTGATCGGCGGTAATGAGAGCGAACGCTTCTCCCGAAGCGCTGGTTTATAAAGAAATGCCTCACGAGATCTTATACTTATTTCTCAAATTACCGAGACGAGCTTCATAAACTCGACGTTCTTCGAGAGTCATCCGAAGATCCGGACAGTAATTCGTTTTGAATTTATTATAAATGACCTCGCCGGTGGTCTCATCAATATAATGATAATCATTGTCGCCCCAATTGTCAAACGGAAGATCTCTGACAATGCCTGTATTGCCGATCTCGGAAAAGGCGTGGGAGTCATATCGTTTCTTCGAAAAGCGACGGTACGGGAGAAAACCCATATAAAACTCGACACGAGCCTTTTCCTCATCCTTCATATTATTGACGTTCTGCACCTGATCGTCAGACATCAACATCGTTCTGACATCGATCTTGTAAAACGGAAGGAATCCGAAGAAACGACGGAAGCCGTTGAGGTAATCGATCATGCCAAAACGACGACGCAGCGCAATAACGATCTCACCGGTCGCCTGATCTGTCGCCCAAAGCCGACAAGCGTCTCCGGAAGCTTCTCCATAAACGTGCCGGAAGAAACGGATGAAGGTATCGACGGTGCGAAAGTTATCATTGATATTCGCCGAAACAATATTAGGATCCGAATGAGCATACTGATTGCAACTAAGACCGATTTCATCCCAGAGCACGAGAACAACGGCATCACGACGGAAAAGCTTTTGAAAAAGAAGATACTCACGTTTAAGAACATAAGACCAAACCTCTTTTTTTACACGACGCCGTTT
>JAFXWT010000141.1 GCA_017542695.1 Clostridia bacterium | reverse complement strand
CATCTCAACGTAAATGTCGCCCTTATCGCTTACACCGATACCGATCTCTTCCGAAAGGAAAAGCTTGATCATAGCGTTAAGGACTCCGTCGGGGATAACGACGTCGTTTCCCTCGGGATTGTAGCCTGACTGACCGTCGCATTTTTCATTGGGCCTCAGTTCTGTCAGGCTTTCGTTAATCAGCGGGCAGGAATACATATCCTGCAAAATAGTAGCCATCTTAATCTGCCTCCTTCAAAAAAATAAAGAGAGGCAGATGATCCGCCTCTCCGCAAAATGCAAAAATATTACTTCAATCCATACTTCTTGATCGCACGCCTGCAAGCGAAAACCTGTTTTCGCAGGTCATCCTTCGCCTTATCGAGCGCCGAACGCTCCGCGAAATACAGACAGCCATTATAGTTGTAATCATACAATTGCTTGACTGTCCAGTTCTTTCCCGCAGATGGTCCTAGCTGTACGATAAAGGTTTCGGGATCAAGCTCGCTTTCCTTGTAGTCTCCGAATCCGACGTCTTCCCACCAAACCGGAAGCCCTCTTCCGGTATCAGGAGATTCTTCAGACGCCTTATCCGTGACTTCGATTTTTTGCGTTTGATCTTCCTTCTCTTTTGCCGTTGCTTTTGAGACGGACGGTGGCTCATTGCCGCCTTTGTCCTTATAATTGATCTCGCTGGCTCCGTACAAATCGCCGTAAACTCCGAGTACCGACAACACCGCCCTTTCATACGCTCTGTTATCCGCCGTGGTCGCCGGGTTGGTCATCATGATGTCGTCAAAGAGAGTCATTTTATTGGTCTCTCCGACAGCCGAAAACCTTTTCCCGCCGAATACGGCAGTACGCTTGAAAACGTAGATAAGCGGGTTGTGCGATGACAGCAGAACGGGCTCCTCCACGACCACATGGTTCAGTTCCGCAAGACGCATGACCGAACCGTGCTTTAACAGGATCTTTCCACGGTCGCTTTTCAGATAATCCCGATCCGAAAACGTAAACTCATTGCCATCAATGAAAACGGCAAGCGATCTGTCTTCGCCGATTTTTACCCTTTCCTGATTTTTCATTTAAAAAACTCCTTCATAAAATTAAATAATGTTTCCGGGAAAGGGGACCTGCCCCTTTCCCTGTTCCGTCCTTACGGAAGTTGACAGGACTCGGCGATTTCCGCTTCGTCCGCATCCTTCGGCGGATCCTCCGCCTTTTTTTCATCGGGGATATCTTCTGCTTTTTTGAACTCGGGTTTCTTTTGAGTCGGCGTGCTTTTCTTCACGGGAGATGATTTCTTCTCGGGCACCTCCGCCTTTTTTTCGGCTTCACCGGTGCGCTCGATTTTCTTTCTCCCGAAAAGTGCAAGACCGAATCCCTTGACCAGAATGAGAAGAATAACGAGCACGATGAGAACGATAACAAGGACCGATTTCAATCCCGAAAAGAACATTCTCTGCTGCATCATCTTTTCCATGGTGCTGGTCGAACCCTCGTAAGTTGCTTTGACTTCCCGCCCGTAATTGTCGTTGATGCTGTCAACTCTTTCTTTCGTCGCCTCATAACTGTGATCCTGGCTTATGCTCTCTATTGTATCTTTCTGTTTACTGTAACTGTCGAGGCGGTTCTGTTTGCTACTATGGCAAAAACCGCTCCCGCCGCTACGATGAAGAGAACGAGCATGATGGCGATGATCTTCCAGAACTTTGTGCTTCCGATGATGTTTTTTGTTTTTTTCATTTTGAACAACTCCTTCATATCATTAAATTTAGGTATGTAGAAGTCGGAAGCGTTATGAGGCGCTTGTCTATTCCTTACCTTTCGGCGGATCTGCTCTCTTCGGGAATATAGCTTACGCAGACCGAAATGTTATCGGGTCCGCCGAGCAAATTGGCGCCTTCGATGATACCGTTGCAGGTGTCAACGCAGTTGCCTGCCGAAAGGACGATATCCTGTATCTGATCGGGCGATAAAACCTTATGGGCGCCGTCCGTGAGAAGCAGAAAAATATCGCCGGGTCTTGCGACACCTTCGCGGATCTCGACGTCGGGATTATCGAAGCCGAGCGCGGAAGTCAGGATATCTCTGTCGGGATGCGTGAAGATCTGCGCTTTTGCGATCTTCCCCTCGTCGCAAAGTCTTTGCGCCTCGGTCTGATCCTTTGTGAGCTGATGCATCTTTTCACTGCGGAAAAGATAAGTTCTCGTATCTCCCACGTGGGCGGTGATCAGCCGATCGGTTCCGAAAAGCGCCGTCATATCGAAGGAAGCAAAGGTAGAAGCGT
>JAFXWT010000140.1 GCA_017542695.1 Clostridia bacterium | reverse complement strand
TTCGCCTCCGGGATCGCCTCTATCTCCGGCGGCGTTATGTACTCAAAATCGAGCTTTGAAACGTATCTCTGGCTTTGCACGGAGAAAGACGCTATCCTGTGGCGCGTTATCTGCGCGAGCAGCGCGCGCGAAACGCCCTCGATACCGAACGTGAACGACGCATGCTCGACAGGACTCTCATGACCGAGATCGGACAGTATCTTCAAAAAGCTTTCCGTCTTTTCGGGAGTCAGCCCCTCCATAAGATTTGCAATATCGCTCTTTGCGTAGCACAGCTTCGCTGCCGCCGCAACTATCTTGTCGGCATCGGGAGTGTAAGCCAAAAGTTCAACCTTCATGTTTTCCCTCCGATATATTATTTAATGTTAATGATATTATATGTCAAAGTTCGCTTGCTATGACCGTCGCGCCGTCGGCGCAAAGCGTGAACGCGCCGAGCCCCGCGGGAATGAACAGCCCCTCGCCCTTTGCAAGCGTATATGCCGCCCCGCCGCATGTCACCGTCGCGCATCCGTCGACAGCGAGCAGATGAATGAAGCTCTCCTCGCCCGCGACAAGCTCGCGCACCTCGTTTTCATATTTATGTACCGTGAAATACCTGCATTTTGCAATGACGTCGCCGCCATTTTCATACGGCACGGCGGCGGGATCGACCGTCTCGATGACGTTCAGCGCGTCCTCAACGTGCAGTTTTCGCAGGGAGCCGTCCGGCTGGCGACGATTGTAATCGTAAACGCGGTATGTGACGTTCGAGTTCTGCTGTATCTCGGCTATCAGTATCCCGTGGCAGATGGCGTGTACCGTCCCCGACGGGATGAAATATGTCTCGCCCTTTTTTACCGGCACGTAATTCATCAGCGTTTCAAGCGTTCCGCCTTTGATCGCGCTTTCAATAACGCCGCGCGGGTATTTTTCTTTCATTCCGTATATTATATGCGCGTCTGCGTCAGCGTCGACGATGTACCACATCTCCGTCTTGCCGAGGTCCGTCGTGTGCTCGCCCGCGTATTTGTCGTCGGGGTGCACCTGTATCGACAGATCGGCTTCCGCGTCGATTAGCTTGATCAGCAGAGGAAAGCGGTCGCCTTTGTATTTTGTTCCGACGGCGTCGGGATTTTTCATAAGGTATTCGGAAAAGAGTTTTCCGTCGTATTCCCCGCCCGATATTATATTGTCGCCGTCCTCGCGGGAGGTAAGCTCCCATGATTCCGCGATCTTTTCACCGGGCACACCTTTGCCGTATTCGCGTGCGAGGCGCGTCCCGCCCCAGATTATCTGCTTTGTGACGGGGATGAATTTAAGTGGAGTTTTCATTATATTCTCCGTTTCATTTTAAGAATTTGCTTATCCTCTGCCGTATCTTTCCGTAATATATCCTCACAAGAAGCCCGTAAAGGATGTCAAGCAAAATAAATATCAAATTTGATAAAACGATATAAACGATCTTCAAAGCCGTGCTTTCGGGAATTTCGAGCAGCTTCTTCGCAAGAAAGGCGAAAACGAACAGCTCTCCGTTGAAAAGCACGATCTTGAATATCAGGCACAGCACCTTGCCGATGCGCGTTCCGAGTTTTTCAAACAGCATCTTCGTCACGGGCATTATCCCGAAAAAGAACGTGAAGAAAAACGCCGGCAGCTTCTGCGGCAGAACGAGAAATCCGAGCGTCGTCACGACGGCGTAAACGCCGATCGCCGACGGTATTCCAAGCTCCGTCAAGCAGAACAATACGCATATCGAAGCGACGCACGCCGACGAAAGATCGAGCACTTCAAGAAGCGAACCGACGTAGAGAAACACCACGCCAAGCGACGCCATTATCGCCGATATAGCTATCTTTTTGGATTTTTTCATTTAACAGCACCTGATGAGGTCGCCGCCGAGGCATTCGCAGCAGCAGTCGGCGCACATGAGCGTCTGACATATCGTGCACGCCGCGTCGGAATCGTTCCGTCCCACGCGTTCTGACGACTTGTTTATGCTATCAAACGCGTTTCTGTATTCGGGGTTGTCAGGATCCATGCGGCACGCCGTTTCAAAATGCTTCGCCGCCTCAAAATACCAGCCGCGCCCCGTGAAAACGCACCCTTTGAGATAATTCCACTCGGCGTTTCTCTTTTCGGCAGGTATGGAACTCAGCTTCAGATCCGCCTCGTAGAAATTGCGCTGATTGATCAGATTTCTTATTTCCGCGAACTCGGGGTCGCCACCGTACGACGACGATGAATATGACGACGCTTCGCCTGATTTGAGGTTTTTAAGCGCCTCGTCGTATGCCTCGTTGATCTCCTTCATCTTTTCCGAGGCGAGATCGGACAAAGGAGAATTCGCATAGTTGTCCGGGTGATATTTTCGCGCAAGCTCGCGATATGCTTTTTTGATCTCTTCTTCGGTCGCGTTTCTCGACACGCCGAGAATCTCATACGGATCTTTCATGCTTTCCCTCATTGTTTTTTTCAAGTTTTTCGCGCAGCGCGCTCCGCATCCCTTTTGTCAGGATGTTTTTTATACATCCGCCACACTCGCCCATGTCGGACGGGCCGAGCTCATAAGCGCCGACGGCGCCGATAAGCTCCATTCCGAGCACACCGTCAAGCCCGCTTTTGATAAATTCTTTCGCGTCGGAGAAACCCATCGCCGCGAGAAAAGGATTGTACGAGCCGCTTTTGTCGTCATCGTCGATATCGCACGCCGCGTCGGCAAGATATACCCATTTTCCGACGTGGCGACCGAGTTCTTCCGCTATCCGTGCACTCTCGCCGTCAAGCCCGAACGACGCGGCAAAGCCGAGAAGCTCGCCGAACGTGTCGGCGGCTTCGCTCGGACTGTCGCAATTTTCCATTTCAAGAAGCGACAGCTTATCAAGACATCCGCGTATCTTTTCCCCGACGGGAGCAATTTCCGGCGGTATTTTCTTAACGGGTCTCTTTGCAAACATCAGCGCGATCCGAGCAAAAAACCGCTTTATGCCGCGCTCGTCGCGGATGTCGTCGAGTATCTTGTTGTACGTCAGATACGCGCTGACGTACGACGTGTATTCAAGCGCGGGATTGTCCTTCATCATCGGACGGCGGCGCATCGGGTGCGCCGGGCATCTTTCCATGACTATTTCGCCCCGCTCGCGCGTTATCCATATCCTGACGAGCGCGAAAAAAGTCATGTCAAACGTGAGCGAAGCACACGACACGACAGTCGTGTGCTTGCCCATCGAGCGACAAAGCCCGCAATATACGCTTTTATAGTATTCGTTTTCCCTGACGAGCAGGTCGGGAGTAAACGGTTTTACGGTTCCGTACACTTACTGTCCCGTATACTGCGCCATCTGCTGTCTGTAATAATCGACGTACGGCGTCAGGTATGTCGTCGACATCTTGTATTTACCGAGAGTCGTGTCGTCGAGAACGATCTTGTCGAGATATTCGTCGAGTATCTTCTGATATTTCTCATACATGACATTATCCTCGAAACTCGTGAAGAGATCCTTATATTCTCCGTCGTATTTTTCCTCGTCGTATGCCTGTTCGGGCTTTTCGATCTTAGTTACGATGTAAACGTACTTGCTGTCGGAAACGGCGATCGGCTCCGTATGTTCGCCTATTTCAAGCTCGCGGGACGGCTTCATAACGCTCTCGTTCGCCACAAAGTATCCGGTGTCGCTGATAACGACGCCGTTTTCATAGAGGAACGACGTGTATTCGTCGGAGTATTCGAGGGCGATATCCTTAAAGTCGCCTCCGTTTTCGTCAAGTTCCTTTATGATTTTGTCGGGCAGTGTTGCCTTCTCGTTGATCTCGTCTTCCGTAAGAGCTACCATCGAGAAGCCCGTGATCGTGACCTTGGAGAGATCAGTCTCCGTGCCGTCGACTCTTCCCTTGTTCTCGATCGTTACTTTTCCGTTCTCATCCTTCTTTATTTCAAGGATGTATTTGTTGTTCGACGAGTCGACGCCGATATAATTGCCGTCGTCGTCCTTTTCGATCTTGTTGTTCATGTCGAGGTAGATGAACATGTATGCCTCGTACTTGTCGTTGTAGTACTCTTCCTTATCCGCGTCCGTCACGGGATCGACGGCGTTCTCGCCTTTGTAAAGGTACTTTATGATGAGATCGGATCTATCGGTCGACATCTGGTAGTAATCAATGTAATTCTGAGCCGTGTAGCCGAAATAGCGCTTGTAAGCGCCGCGGCCGCCGTATCCGTCGTTGAGCTTCTTGACGTTCTCTTTATTTCCCGCGATCGTCGCGTCGGAGATTTTGAGTCCGTATTTTTCAAAGAGATATTTTTCGACAAGCGCCGTCTTGACTATTTCTTTTACGTATTCCGTGTAGTGATCGTCGTACGTTTCAGCCCCGTCCTCATCGGCCGAGATTGACCATATTAACGAGTCGGCAGAGCTGGAATATCCGCTCGAAATGAAGAAATTCGCTTTAATTATCTTCATAAACGTGTCGTATTCGGCTTCGGAGATCGTATATGTCTTTCCGTCTGCTTCAAGCGTCATTACGGCGTTTTTCTTTCCGCAGCTTGCAAAAACGGCGAGCGCCATTGTAAGCACGAGTAAAAGCGCCGTGATTTTGATGAAAGTCTTTGCTGTTTTCATTGATGTTGCTCCTTATAAATAAATTGCTTTTTCATAATTTGATGTGTTTTAACACGAACAAAATACATTATACACTATTTTTTTTATAAAATCTACTGTTTTTTATCAAATAATTGCAGATATTTTTTTAATAAATCAAGAACAAACGCAAAAAGCGGCTCTTTTTTACCCGTTTTACACGTTATGCGCGGTCTCGACGACGGATTTATGACTATCCGCGCGGGGAACGCCTCGGCAATTTTCGACCATTTTACAACGTCGAGCGTCTCGGGATAAATGACTATATCGTTCCCCTTCCGCTCGATCAGCGAAAAACCGCACTCGGTGCCGAGCGCGCGGGTCAGAGACACGTTCATCAGCGTTTCGACTGACGGCGGCATATCGCCGTACCTGTCCGTCAGCTCGTCGGCGATGTCGTCAACGTCGTCTGGCACGTTTATCCGCGCGATCTTCTTGTAAACGTCGATGCGCTGCGCGGGGCTCGGAATGTAGCTCTCCGGGATGTACGAGTCGCGCCCGATGTTAACAGTGCATTCGACCTTTTCTTTCGGTTTCTCGCCCTTTTCTTCGAGGATCGCCTCGTTCAGTATCTTTATATACATGTCGTAGCCGACGCTCTCCATGTGTCCGCTTTGCCTTGCGCCGAGGATGTCGCCCGCGCCGCGTATCTCAAGGTCGCGCATGGCGATCCTGAATCCCGAGCCGAACTCGGTGAAATCGCGTATCGCCGCGAGGCGCTTTGTCTGTATCTCCGTCAGCGCGCGCCCTCTCGGAAAAGTGAAATAAGCGTAGGCGCGGCGCGCAGAACGTCCGACACGCCCGCGTATCTGGTGGAGTTGTGCGAGTCCGAGTCTGTCCGCGTTTTCGATTATCAGCGTGTTCGCGTTCGGAACGTCGACGCCCGTCTCGATTATCGTCGTGCAGACGAGGATGTCCGTTTCCCCGCTGACGAGCGACTGCCACACGTCCGCAAGCTCGTCCTTCTCCATCTGCCCATGACCGACGGCGATCTCCGCCTCCGGAAACGCCTCCTTGATCCGTGCGGCGCGGGAATGGATGGACGCAATGTTGTTGTGCAGGTAAAATACCTGCCCGCCGCGTCGAAGCTCGCGCCTTATCGCCTCGAAAATCACCGCGTCGTCGTGTTCGAGCACGTAAGTCTGAACGGGCAGTCTGTCAACGGGCGCCTCATCGAGCACCGACATATCGCGGATATCGCTCATTGCCATGTTGAGCGTGCGCGGTATCGGCGTCGCCGTCAGCGTCAGCACGTCGATGTTTTTGGCAAGTTGTTTCAATTTTTCCTTGTGTGCCACGCCGAAGCGCTGTTCCTCGTCGACGATGAGCAGTCCGAGGTCTCGGAACGAAATATCGGAAGACAAAATGCGGTGCGTTCCGACAAGGATATCCACGTCGCCGCGCGCCGTCGCGCGAAGCGTCGCTTCCTGCTCTTTTTGTGAGCGGAAGCGAGACATCATCGCCACTTTTATCGGAAAAGCGCGCATACGCGACACGATCGTCTGATAATGCTGCATCGCAAGGATCGTCGTCGGAACGAGGATTGCGACCTGCTTTCCGTTTTCGACGGCTTTGAAAGCCGCGCGCAGCGCGACTTCGGTCTTTCCGAAGCCGACGTCGCCGCAAAGCAGGCGATCCATCGGAACAGGTCGCTCCATGTCCGCTTTAATCTCTCTCGCTGCGGCGAGCTGACCGTCCGTTTCCTCGTACTCGAACATCGACTCGAATTCTCTCTGCATATCGTCGTCCGGCGAGCAGGCAAATCCGGGCTTTCTGAGCCGCTCGGCGTAGAGTGCGATCAGCTCCTTCGCCATGCTCCTGACTTCGCTCTTGACGCGGGACTTCGTCCTCTCCCATTCTCCTCCGCCGAGCTTTGAGAGCTTTATTTCCGCCCCCTCGGTCGACGCGCCGATGTATTTTGAAACGCTGTCGATCTTCTCGCACGGAACGTAGAGTATACCCGTCCCCGCGTACTGTATCTTTATGTGGTCGGAGCGGACCCCGTCATATGTCAGAACACTCTCCAAACCTAAATATTTTCCTATTCCGTGAACGGTATGGACGACGTAATCGCCGACAGTCAGATCGGCATAGGACATCAGTTTTTCCTTCGCCGTTTTTTTGTCTTTGACGCGGCGGCGGTACGTCGATCTTCTCTTCTCTCTGTCGCCGTTTATCGAAAAGCAGACAAAAGCACTCCCGATAAGCTCGAAACCGCGCGCTGAAACGGCCGCCGCGGCGACGGAGCCGCCCGGTATCTCCGCGATATCGCCGTAATCCTTATAAGGAACGGCGCGGAGCCCGCGTTCCGAAAGAAGCTCGCACAGAGAGAACGCCTCGCCCTCGCTGCCGCAAGCAACAAGCACCGCCGCGCCGCTGAGCGTATACATCCTCACGTCGTCAAGCAGCGCGTCGAAATTTCCCGAAAACGCAGGCGGCGTGCGGGTTTTGAACGAATAAAGCTCGGCGAGTTTTCCCTGATATCCCGCCGAAAAACTGTTTATAATCAGCGCCGAGCGGCTGTCGAGAAAGGCGAAAAGCGCCCCGTCGTCTTTTGAAAAATCGGCACATTCGGGTGCGAGAAGCCCTCCTTCGATGAGCGACGTCACCGTCTCGCTCATGTGCCACGAAATAGCTTTGAGCCGCTCCGTTATCGACGGAGTGTCGAGAGCGAAAACGAGCGCGTCGTCGCCGAAATAATCAAGCAGACACACCCGCTCCGGATAGACTGCCGAAATGTATTTATCCGCGAACGGAATATCCGTTTCGTTCTCTATCACGTCGAGTTCGCGGCGGAGCGAGGCGAGCGTTTCGCCTTCGGCTTTTTTCACGAGTTTTTTGATTATATTTGCAACCGCGAGTTGCCGTTCTTTCGTGATAAGTATCTCTCGCGCGGGAGTGATTTTATACATTTGTATTTGTTCTGTCTTGCGTTGAGTGAACGTGTCGAAATACCCCATCTGGTCGATCTCGTCGCCGAAAAATTCCGCCCTGACGGGCTGTTCGAGATGAGGCGGAAAAACGTCGAGTATGCCGCCGCGCACCGAGAATTGTCCGCGCCCGTCTACAAGGTCCGACATGACGTACCCCGCCTTGACCAAAAAGGCGCGGAGCGCGTCGAGAGAGTACTCTTTTCCGACTTCGAGCACAAGCTCATTTTCGGAGAGAACGGTCGGCGGAACGGTATATCCGAGCGCGGCGTTGCAAGTCGAAATAACCGCGTCAACGCTCGATTTTTGAATATCCATAAGAACCGAGATGCGCTCGTGCTCACTTTCGTGTGAGGACACCATGTTATATAGCACAGGGTCCCTCGCAGGAAAGATCTCCGCTTTAAGTCCGAGGGCAACGAGCGCGTCCGAAATCGTCTGCGCCGTCTTTTCGTCGGGGACGATAACAAGAGCGGGAGAATCGCCTTTTTCGTCGGACGTCAAAGCGGCGAGGAAAGCGTCGACCGCCCCCTCGCTGAGTCCCGTTATCATCGACGGATATCGTCGCGCTCTGCCGCGCGACGACATCAGCCCTTTTCTGATCTGACCGTATTCCGAAAGCGCTCGTATGCGCTCGCAAAGAATGTTCATGTGTTTCCTTTCAATTACAAATCTGCATAGCTTTGTCAATATCTCCGCCGACGATAAGCTCCGCGGCGGAGTAAATGTCATCGAGCCGTGACTCGATCATTTTCTTGTCATTTTCCGTCATTTTGGAAAGGACGAAATCGGCGAGGTCGTAACCCTCCGGCTTTTTGCCGACGCCGATCTTGACGCGCGGATAATTCTGCGAGCCGAGCCATTTTTCTATGCTTTTAAGCCCGTTATGGCCGCCCGCGCTGCCGTCTCGGCGGACGCGGATCTTACCCGGATCGAACGAAACATCGTCGCAGAGGATGAGCACATTTTCGGGCGGAATCTTGTAAAAATCCGTCGCCTCGACGACCGCCGTTCCGGACGCATTCATGTACGTCTGCGGTTTCATCAGAAGCACCCGTTTGCCCGACATTTCGGCTTCGCCGATGAGCGACTTGAACTTGGCTCGGTTTATCTTCGCGCCGAGTTTTTCTGCCACGAAATCGACGGCGACAAAGCCCGCGTTATGCCGCGTGCCCTCGTATTCCCGACCGAAATTGCCCAGCCCGACGACGAGAAAAGTCGGCGCGCCGAGCGATTTTTTCTCCGCGTCAAGACGCTTGAAGATATCGAAAATTGACATTGTGTGCTCCCGAATGAATAATTCTATCCTATTTTACACCAAATCGTTCCATTTTTCAAGCGTATTTTTCACGTTGCGTGATTTTAATGAAAATTTTTCATTTTTTTCAAAAATATATTGATATTATTTTTATTGTGTGTTATAATAATCACTTGGAAAAAAGTTAATCAAACTTTTATTAAATTATAAAACGGAGGAATACCCAAAATGGCGACAAAAAAGTATTGTTACCTTTTCAGCGAGGGCAACGCCAATATGCGCGAGCTTCTCGGCGGCAAGGGTGCGAACCTTGCCGAAATGACCAACATCGGTCTTCCCGTTCCGCAGGGCTTCACGATCTCGACTGAGGCCTGCACGGCTTACTATGACGACGGCAAAAAGATCAATCCGTCGATCGAAGCCGAGATCATGGAATACGTTGAGAAAATGGAAAAGATCACCGGCAAAAAGTTCGGCGACAAGGAAAATCCCCTTCTCGTATCCGTTCGTTCCGGCGCCCGCGCGTCGATGCCCGGCATGATGGACACCATCTTAAACCTCGGTCTCAACGAAGAAGTCGTTGACGTTCTCGCAAAGAAATCTAACAATCCCCGTTGGGCTTGGGACTGCTACCGCAGATTCATCCAGATGTTCTCCGACGTCGTTATGGAAGTCGGCAAGAAATATCTTGAAAAGCT
>JAFXWT010000139.1 GCA_017542695.1 Clostridia bacterium | reverse complement strand
ACGGAGACATTTTAGATTTACTCGCCGAAGCCGAGGATGTTGACATTTCAGATTTTATAGTTGAAGATGATGAGGATGACGATGAAGCCGATTATTGATCTCGTCGCGACGGGTGCCAATATCAAACTGCTTCGGAGAGAGCGCGGGGTTACAGTGGCGAAGATACAGTCGTTCTTATCGCTTGAGTCTCCGAGATCAATATACAAGTGGCAATCGGGATCAACACTGCCAAATGTAGAAAACTTGCTCGGGCTGAGCATAATTCTCGGTGTCAGTATGAATGACATTGTAAAAACGGCGTGAAATATCAAAAAAGACGACTAAAAAGTCGTCTTTTTCTTTTCACTATTTCATTGTATATTATATATTATAAAGTATATCTTTTTAAAATCTTATTGTTATGATATATTTAGTACTACATTATGGCTACTATAAAAAACATATTTTTAGATCTAATCTAAAGTATTATTGTTTTTCTTTTACTCTAATCTTATATAATACAAACATAAATGTAATGAAAGCTGGAGTTTGATAACCTCCGGCAATTATTAGAGGTCCGGAGAAATTCTCTCTGGACCTTTTTTATTTGCTGGGAAAGGGCTTATTAAGAGTCCATCGACAATTGTCACCGTGTGACGAAATACATCGTCAAAACCTACACGGGGATAATTTGAGAGAACATACGCATTTCTGTAAATATTTCATATATTCGCAGAAACAAAACGAAACCGAAAGATTCGATATAACCAATATCGATCAAGTAGTACAACCATTTTGCTGACAGACACAGGGGCGGTCTGATCGGTGTGCTTAGCCCTAAGAAGAAAAACTTTTTTACAGGAGGAAATTTTCATGTCAAAAAGGACATCGCTCACAAAGCAAGTACAGAACGAACTTGACTCGAGACTTGCGATTGGACAAAGTCGCCACGCAATGAAAACAGAGGGAGATGACAGCAAATATATCTTTTCGTGGACAACGTATCGAAACTATCTCAAGCATCTCATTTATTTCGTCAAATGGGTCAAGGACAATCCACAAGTAATAGCCGAACTCGGCGGAAAACCGAGAACGCTCGAAGAGTGCAAGCCATATTGCCATCTTTGGATTCAGAATATGATTGATAAGCATCAGTCGGCATCAACAAGTTCAATGTGCTCATCCGCCCTCGTTAAGCTCTATCAATGTAGCAGGGAAGAACTCGGCATAAAGGATATTGTGCCGGAGCAGATCAGAGAAAATATCAAAAGAAGCAGGGGTCCTGCGGAAAGAGACAAAAACTTTAACGAGGCGATCCCGCACAATAAAGAGTTTGCTGATTTTTGTCGCTGCACGGGTCTTCGCCGCAGAGAGGTGGCACAGATACGAGGAAGTGATTTGGTTTGGTATAAGAACAAATGGTATCTATCCGTCACATGTGACACAAAGGGCGGAAGACCGAGGCTCTCTGAGATAATGGGGACTGACGAGGAGATACAGCGCGTTGTCGAAATATGTAAGGCGGCGGGATCGAACAAGATTTATCCCAAGCCCAACAGCAATGCTGATATACACAGTTTCAGAGCAGAGTATGCGGCGCGTATCTACAAAAAATATGCCAGAGCCAAAAGCGAGTATTGCAACGAAAGGATGATTTTTTACAAGGGAAAACTTGTAGAAAAATACACTTCAAAAAACGGAAAAGCGGACGTTGATCGCTTCTCTTATCTCTACACCGGGAAGAAGACAAGTAAGGGAATGCCCGAGATGAGGCCCGGATATATCGACGTGCCGTCGATGTATCGTTGCCGCAAGGATATGAACGGCGTCGTGCTCGACAGAGAAGCCATTTTCATCGCATCCGAGAATCTCGGTCACGGCAGGGATGACGTCATCCCCGAACACTATGCGTGGATGATATAAAATATTTAGAAAGGAACACTACAATGACAGCAATTTTAATCATTATCGCGGCGGCGCTGCTTTTCGCCGTCATCGCCAAGACCAAAAACACGACGGTATCCGTCAGTCATAACTTCGGCGATGCGGATATTCGTGAATTGATCTGCGAGTATCTTTCACTGAAGCTTAAATCGGTAAATGTATTAAAACCAAAGAAGGGAGGTGACAATGGTGAACCGGCAGTACAGGATTGCAAAAAACAATGATTCGTGCTACAATAATACTACCGACAAGCCGTTTGCGCTTTGGAAGGAGGATTACTTGAAATTAGCAAACGGCATAAGAACGGCAGGAATCTACTGCCGACTGAGCAACGACGACGGTAACGTCGGCATCAGTGACTCTATTATGACACAAAAGAAATATCTTGTTGACTATTGCCAGAATAACGACATCACGGTATACGACATATACATCGACGACGGATTTTCAGGTACGCGCTTCAACCGCCCGGCGTTTCAGCGTATGATGGCGGATGCTAAGGCGAAGAAAATCAACACAATTATCGTCAAGGATATGTCGAGATTCGGACGGGACTCGTCGGAGTGCGGCAGATACATTGACAGGGTTTTGCCCGAGATGGGCGTAACGCTTATCGCGGCGGCAGACAACATCGACACGCTCGATCCCGAAACGCAATACGACATCACAATACCGGTACGCAATCTTATGAACGGGTTTTATCCTATGTTCACATCGAAAAACACAAAACTCGCTCTCAGGACAAAGGCGAAGAACGGAGAGTTCATTGGATCGAAAGCCCCGCTCGGCTTTGTTAAAAGTCCGATGGACAAACACAAACTCGAACTTGACGAAGAAGCCGCGCCGCTCATCGTTCGCATATTCAATATGGCGGCGAGCGGATACGGGCTTAATCGTATTGCACGTACATTGTCAAAGGAGAATGTGCTTACGCCGATGGCGTATCTTGCTGCGAAAGAGGGAAGATCATATGACAAGGATCCATATAACTGGGATCTGACAACAGTACGGTCGATAATCAATAATGAGGCATATCTCGGGCATCTTGTCAGCGGGAAGAGAACCGTAATCAGTTACAAGAGCCGCAAGGTTGTTGACGTCGACAAAAGCAAATGGATCATTGTTGAAAACGTATTTCCGCGCATCATCAGCGACAGACTTTGGACGGACGCACATAAGTCGATCGAAAGCCGCAAGCGTGAGAGCACATCTGGGTTTGAGAACATTTTTGCAGGTTTGCTCAAATGCGACAAATGCGGACATGCCCTCGGGATATCGAACATCAAAGACAGCGCGATTTACTACACTTGTGATACATATCGCAAAAAGGGCAAAGAAGCGTGTTCGATGCACTATATTCTTTATGACAAACTCTATGATGCGGTGCTTAAAGATATCCGAAAACTCGTAAAAGCGGCGCTCAAATGCGACGGAACGATCATCGACTCCGTTGTGGATGACGCTATGAAAAGCGACGACGCGGAGTCGATCGATAAGGAAATATCGCGTCTTGAAAAGACGATATCCGATCTTGACCGAAAGTATGACAGAATGTATCAAGACCGTCTTGACGATGTGATATCTGCCGAAAAATTCAAGGAGTACGCCGACAAGATCACTGCGGACAAAGATAGGGCGAAAGCCGCGCTCGACGAACTCAAAACAACAACGGACAAAAGAGAAGAACAAAGGGAAAAAATCAAGGAACTGACCGAACTTGCGCATCGGTATTCCAAGATCAAAACGCTTGACTATGAGCTTTTACATCTTTTCATCGACTCAATAACAGTTGGCGAAAAGGACAAAGAAACTAATGAACAAAGAATAACCATTAACTACAAATTCGTATGGAATTTCACATAAAGAAACGCCCCGGTTTGCACTAAGCGGATCACGGGGTCGTAGGTTCAAGTCCTACAGTGGGCGCCACCGAAAAAGCAAGCAATATGCTTGCTTTTT
>JAFXWT010000138.1 GCA_017542695.1 Clostridia bacterium | reverse complement strand
TTGATTTTCAACATTTTTCAAATAAAAATGATTATCGTAAAATAGTCGTTTGGCGCCGAGTACCTGAATATGTACGAACTTTGATTAAAAGAAAAGCCGAGTTTAGGTGCGGAGTCAATTTGCTTTTCGCGCCTGCACACGGTCAAAGAGATCCTTCTCCGGTCCTTGATCTTGGCTATGCCCGAAAAGGAAAATCCACCCGTTACGCGGGTGGATTGTTATTTACCATAAAGCATATATGATAACCGCATGCACTTTTCAGATCGTATTCATTCCGATACCGTTCATGCCGCGCGCTTTGTCATGAGCTTTTTGATGCCGTGTTATCGAGGAAGCCCTGCTTTTGAAAGGAATATCCATATGATTTATCCTCCCGTTCCGGTCTGTCGGGCAAGCGCGGCGGTCTTTGAGGCCGCTGTTTTCACAGCTATCTCAACCTGCCTACGTATTTCGTCGTAATCATCACCCGGCTTGCATTCATACAGCTTTTCATCACCGTAAAAGATGCTTGGGACTCGGTAATAATCGTAACTGTCCGCAAGCTCCGGGGAGCGCGTCTCCTCGATCCACTCTATATTCACTTTTTCATAATCGGGATTTTCGGTTATCAGCTCATTCAAAGCATCCTTCGCCTTGCGGCAATATGGGCAATTCTCAAGGTAGAATATTTTTAATTCTTTCATTTTCATTTTCTCCGCATTATCATCCGTGCAAAGCGCCGCAGAACACGCGCTCCGTGTTTACGCTCCCGCAGTCTCCAAAATAGCAGAATTTCTCGTCCTCGTAAAGTGGCGTAAAGCCGTCGGCGACGATCATCCGACAGGAAGGCGTGTTTTCACGATAACAGCGCGCCCATACCTTCAGACAGAGGACGCGCGACGCAAATTCAGCCGCCGACTTGAACGCGGCTTTGCCGTAGCCGTTGCCTTGATATTCCGGCAGAATACGACAGCCGAGTTCTGCGGTGCCGTCGGAGGTGAAGTTCCACAGTACCGCTTCGCCGATAAGTTCTCCGTCTTCTGACAGGCGAATGGCAAAATTGATTGAATCGCCGGACTGCATATCGTACATAACGGAATCGTAAAATGTGTTTTCGTCGGGCTGCGCCGTTATATTTACGTCCTCCCGGTAATCGTAGCCCCAATAGCGGTTGTTTTCGATATCCGTATTCAATTCAAGATACGCCTGTTTATCACGCTCTTTTATCCCGGTAAGCACAACTCCGCCGGATGAAAACGGGGGTATTCCCACGAGCTTCGCCGCCGGCGAGAATGTGTGAACGAGGTATTTATGCGCCATAAAAACCGGGTGATACTGCGTTTTTGACGTGCGAAGCCCCGGGTCGCCGGAGTCGTCCTCGCGGTTTACGTATGTGAGTGAACGGTCAAAACGTTCCGATATCAAGCGCACAAATCCGGAATAAATCGTAGGATAGATCCCCTCATAGCGCAAAAGAGCTTTCTCCACGTGGATGATCAGAGCGTCTCCGACAACTTCTCCTATACTGAAAGCCGCAAGCTTCCCGTCTATGAACAGACCCGCCGCGTACAGATCGAGTTCGCCGCAAACGTCATAGAGTTCTTTTGTCCGTTCGATCTCAAGCCGCTCGAGCTTATTTGCGTCCGGGTGCTCCGCTTTATATTCACGGAGCATGGTTTCAACGCTTTCTTTGTCGTCAGGGGTAAGGAAACGGATATCGGGATCGCCGTAAAGCTTTTTGAATTTGTTGATGTGGTTGCGTTGACCGCTGTATTTCTTACCGTGAAAATCCGTCGCCTCTTCAAATGAGTAAACGTAGTCGCTCCATTTTCGGTCGTACGCCCACATGGCGGGCCACAGACGTTTATCGGCGCGTATCTTCTCAAGCGTTTCCTCATCCACCGCAAAAAAGCGAAGCGGAAGATGATTCTCATACACGTATTCTTTCATTTTTTCGATCATCCCGTCGGGGTCCGCACCGATCGGATAGCTGAACGCACACTGTTCACCGATGATCTGACGGACGGTGAAGGTGTCGTTCCAGACGCAGAACCTGATATCGGCGCCATCGTGCCACATATACATATATACGGCTGAAAGATCGCTGCAGCGCGATGGGCTCATTTTTATGTATTTCAGCGATTTTTTAAGCGCGGACAGAGAAAACGGTTCGAAATTCAACATATGTTTTGGTTCCTATCCAAGCATCCGATGATGCTCTGTTATTTTGCGGAAACCTCCGCAAGTTTTTCGTTCAGCGCTCTCACCAGTTCGTCCGCGTCGACGCCGTGGACCGCCGCCGCTTCCTCGATCGTTTCCATTTGGGAAGCCGGACAGCCGAGGCAATGCATCCCGATTCCGAGCAGGACGGGAGCCGCCGCGTCGATATTGATGTCGAGCAATTCACCGATCCTCGTTTCTTTTGTTATCTGTACCATTTGTGTTTTCCTCCGTATAATAATGTTTTTTACCGCCGCTTAACGCAGCGCGGTTCCGGTTGATTCAAATCATTTCGGATCACGCCTGCTTTTCGGAATTCGCAAGCAGTTTCTCAACAAGCTCGCGTTTTTCGTAAAGCACGCATCCGCCCTCGTGGTCGTCGTTGAGAATACCGCCGTCACGGAGCGCCGTGAAAAGCGGAGAGCGCATCGCCTCACGAAGAGACGTATTCCGCACATTCACGTCGGAATAAGGCGAGAACGGACACGGCTCGGCGCCGCCGTGGGAATTGATATGGAAGAATCCTCTTCCGGCGGCGACGCATCCGCCGGAGCTTTTTTCGTCACCCGGGAAGGATATGTACACCATTTCCGACCGTTCGTTTCTGAGTCTTTCGATATTTCGCCGCAGGTATTCGCGTTCTTCGTCGCCCGGCGCAAGCTCGCGGCTGTCGTCCGTCACGGGAACGAACTCCACGAAAATCACCGCTTTGCAGCCGCGATCAGACAGCTTATGCAGAAAGTCGTCCGACGTTACCTCGCGGACATTTTCCGTTGTTACCGTGACAGACGCGCCGAAGATAAGACCCCTTTTGTGAAGCTCATCCATATTGGCGATCAGTCTGTCGTAGATCCCGTCGCCGCGGCGGGCGTCCGTGATTTCCTTTTCGCCCTCGATGCTCATGACCGGCAGAAGATTGCGGCTTTTATCGAACAGCGCGAAGTATTTTTCATCCATATAGGTGCCGTTTGTGAAGATCGGAAACAGGATGTTCTGCTTCTTCGCCGCCGCTTCGATTATATCACGACGGAGCATCGGCTCGCCGCCGGCAAGCAGTATAAAGCTGACACCGAGCTCATCCGCCTCGTTGAAGACGCGGAGCCACTCGTCGCTTGTGAGCTGAGAGACCGGCTCGCTGTCGAGCGTCGCGTGGTTACAGCGGGAGTAGCATCCGGCGCAATGCAGATTGCACTTACTCGTGATGCTTGCGATCAGAAAAGGCGGGATATGCTCACCCTTTTCTTCCGCTCTCTTTCTCTTTTTGGACGCCGCTCGGCTCGCGGCGGCGAATTTCAGCATAAACGCGCTCTCGCGCGGGTCTTTCAAAGTTGCCTTCAACGCCTCGGATACCACGCGTTCCACGCCCTTTGTCATATATTCCTGAATATCAAACGGCTCGTTCATCCCGTGACCTCCGGTATTATTCCGCAAGTCTCGCGGCAAACTCGCCCGCGCGCTTGAAATCATCTTCGGTAGGCAGTCCTTTGTTTATAAAGATCCAGGAAGCCGCGCAGTGGAACTCTTTTTCGCTCACCGGGATACCGAGCGCGTCGGCTGTCTTTTTGACTACTTTCAGCGTGGACGCTCCGGAGGCGGAGGTGTTCATATTGACGACCTCGCCGATCTTGTCGCGGTTGCGCTCAAGGAAGAGCGCGACCTCGCGGTCGATATTGGCGGCGTACATAGCGTTGATCAGAAACAGTCTGTCGACCTTCTCCGAAAGATCACAGGAAACGTCGCACGCTTCGATCCCGAGCGCCGCCGAAACCGCGTCGGCGAGTTTTTTTGTGTTGCCTTTTTTTGATTTTGTAAAATACCTGATTGCAATTTTCATAATAACTCCTTTATGTCGTTTATTTATTTTTTCAGCAATTTTTTACCGTGTCCGTGCAGACTTTTGCGCGCGCCATACCGGCGTAAAAATTCTTTTCGTCGATCGGTATCAGATAACGTGATCGCGTAAAAATCCGGATGGAAAAGTTATGTCATCCGTCCCTTACCCGCCGATCTTATATGAGGCGATATAAACGGTATCGTCTTCTACGACGATCCCCGGATCGGATATTTCAAATCCGGCGTTCAGTCCGAGTTCGTTCAGGGCAAGTTCAAAGTGGGACAACGCGATACCCATATCTATCTTTTGGATATCCCATTCGCCGTCGTCGAATCCGCGGCTTCGTTTTTCGTAGAAATGCGCCTTGCCGCCGCACAAAACGATGCGCCACGGCTGCTTGTTCACGGCGGAGGGAGCGAGGCGCACCGCTTCAAACGCGCCGACGAGTTTTCCGGCCGCCTCTTCTGTCAGTGGTTTTTCAAAGGAGCCGTCGAAGAACACCTCACAGAAAGAAAGGCGGCTGTCCGCTTTGATCCCCTTGCGCATCATGCTTTCACGCAGGGACATTTTCTGCGCTGGATAACCCAGCGGGCTGACGCAGGGCATGACCTCGCCGTCCGACGTCGCCATCGCCTTTTCAAACGCCTCTCTGTTCATCGTGCCGGCGATCCAGGTCGTGCCGACGCCGATATTCTCGGCAAACAGAACGACCTTTTCAAACGTGTAACCGAAAGCCTCCTCCGCGTGAGGAACGCGGCGCATTTTCCCGGCGATATACGTATCAGTACCGACGATCACCGGGCTTGAAAGCCCGTGCTTTTTTGCGTCAAGCAACTTCCATTCGATCGGTATATCGTACGGATTCTCGACTTTTTCGGCAAACCCGATGATTTTTTGCGCATCATCAGACCGCAGGGCGATCCCTTCAAAAGTACGGACGCTTCTTCTGTTTTTTATGGTATCGAGTATGGTCATATGCTGTTCCTTTCTATAAAAACCATCTGTTATCGAAGCGCATCTTCTATCGCCGATTCGAGCGTTTCGGGCTTTTCGGCGGGGGCAAACCGGGCGATGACTTCGCCTTTTCGGTCAACGAGGAATTTTGCAAAATTCCAGCCGATCCTTCCGGGCTTTTGTTCTTTCAGATAGACGTACAAAGGATCGGCGTCCTTGCCGTTGACCTTGATCTTGGCAAAGCGCGGAAATTTCGTATCATATTTCAGCTTGCAGAAAGAATCGATCTTTTCCGCGCTGCCGGGCGCCTGGAAAGCAAATTGATTGCAGGGAAAATCAAGGATTTCAAAGCCACGATCCCTGTATTTTTCGTATAATGCTTCAAGTCCTTCGTACTGAGGCGTCAGTCCGCAGCGCGTTGCCGTATTTACGATCAGCAGTACATTGCCTTCATATCGTTTGAGCGATACTGCGTTCCCGCTATTGTCAGTAACGGTGAAATCATAGATATTCATTGTAAACCTCCTTCTGTTTTAAGGTCGTCTCCGTCGTATTCTTCGCCCGTCGCCCAGTGAGCAAGCCGATGCAGGATCGGCCACAGCTCGCGTCCGCGATCCGTAAGGGAATACTCCACTCTCGGAGGTATCTCTTCATACTGCCGGCGTGTTATAATGCCGTCCGCTTCAAGTTCCTTGAGAGAAGAAGACAGCATCGCGTTTGTCACGCCTGAAGTTTTTCGTACGAGATCGTTGTAACGCTGTGTCCCGTCAACGTAAAGGGTGCAGATGATCCGCATTTTCCATTTTCCGCCGATTACCGTCAGCGACTTGCCGATGGGGCACGGAGAAACGCAGGGGCATAAGCCGTTACAGACGACCGTATCTGTGTTTCTGCTCATTTTTCTGCTCCTTTTCAACATGATCACAAATCAATACCGATTGAGTTCGATCGGTATTATAGCACATATCTTTTTCATAGTCAATATGATTTTCATACCTTAATAGAAAGTTTACATTTTGTTAGCAAAATGCCGCAAAGCACATCGGCGGGAGATATCCCGCCGCTGAAACTTTAATATGAAGTGCTAATGGCTAACTCCACGCACTTTTTCTTTGCATTTTATGGTTTCATACATTCAAATATTTATAATAATTATTTAATAAAATCTCATTGTAAAGACAATGAGAAATCATTGATTAAATAGCATATATTTTATAAAATCAAGAGAATTCCAATATAAATAAACGTCTTGAAAATGTAACTTTTTCAAGACGTTTTTGGTGCGGGTGAAGGGACTTGAACCCACACATCACTGCTGATACAAGAACCTGAATCTTGCGCGTCTACCAGTTCCGCCACACCCGCGAATATGAAGCCGCTGTTTTTACACGGGGCGGCTTGCCCGAGGCGGAGCGCACAGCTTTATCCGCGAAAGATATTTTACCGCATTACCTCAATTTTGTCAAGATGTAATTTCATTAAATGGTCATTTTATAATTGATGATATTGGTTTTTTTCTCAAGAAACTCGAAAAGTGATTCCTTCTCATCATCGGAAATCTGATTTTTGAATACGACAACGTACTGTTTTGCTTTTGTCTCAAGAACATAATAATTTTTTGTTTTTATAAATCTATCGAAGTGTTCGTATTTTATTTTCGTTTCTTTTTCGGTCATATCATTTTTAATGATGACTCCTTCATCGTCAAATGACACCGTAATGTCGGCATACTCTGTGCCGAGGACCTCGTTTAAAAGTCCAATCTGCTTTTTTATGTATTTCTTTTTCCCGATAACAAATATTACCAATATGTA
The DNA here is from genome assembly GCA_017542695.1 of Clostridia bacterium. The sequence goes on along the minus strand of JAFXWT010000138.1, from coordinate 5,290 downwards.
TAATACAGTAAGGGCAAGAAAAAGAAAACTAAACAAAAACCATTTTACGGTATAGGGCGTTGCCTCCGGATATTTGCCGTAATCAACAATGTATTGAATGCCGAGCACCAAATACCTTATTGAAAAACAGGTGGTTACCACGCTGACAATCAAAAAAATCGCCAAACGCCATTTTTCGCAAATTCGAATATAAACCTCATTAAAAACCTTTTCATCAAGGCGCCCTGTTGTTTCAAACATAATCTGCCTCCCATTTTAATTTTGTTATTTCAGTCGTCGATGTCGAACTCAAAACTGCCGTTTTTGCATTTTCCGATCGTTTCGATGATGATATAGACCGTTCCTTTACCGACGGGAGCGGATGATCTTACCGTTTCGCCCGCGGCTATTTTGAACAGCTCCGTTTTGGTGCCGTCGCAGTCGATGCTGACGATCGCAGTTCCGTCGGCGACGTACGCTTTGTACTCGAGAACACCGTTGAAATTGTCGGATCGCATCGTAAAGACTTTCGTCCCCTCGAATGAGGAAAAACTTATTTCAGCCGAGTCGGAGTCTTGGGACGTGATGAGCATCATTGCTTTGTAACTCGAAGTGTACGTCGAACAGCCGATCAGCGAAAACGCGATAAGAATAACAAACAAAACCGAGATGATTTTTTTCATAGTTCAATACCTTTCAGATGCGGTGTATTATTGTTCATCTTTTTTGTCGAAATCGAGCGTCAGCTCGTAATCGCCGAGATGTTTCATCTTAAAGCCGTTTTTCTTGTATTCCTCGTAGTCGAACGCTTCGAGCTCGTCGATGGCGAGCTTGTGAAATTCATAGAAATTGTGCCACCATTCCCAGCCGGAACCGAGAGAATTGGAAAGATACGAGTCGGCGATGTCGCACGCCGTCTGCGGCGCGACGTAAAACGCGCCCATCGCAAGAACGTTGACTCCGTTGCCGGTAATCGCTCTCGTCGCGGCGGGCAGACTCTCGACGACGCCCGCATGGACGTGCGGGCACTTGCTCGCGGCGATGTGTATCCCCATTCCCGTGCCGCAGAAGAGAAGCGCGCGCTCGAAAATCCCCTCGGATATCTGCGCGCCGACGCGCAGACCGACGCGGTGGAACATATTTTCCGTATCATTCGGGTCGCTGTCCTTTGTAACGCCGAGGTCGGTTATCTTCCAACCCTTTTTCTTCAGATGCTCGACGACGACCTCTTTGAGCGGAAATCCCGCGAAATCCGCGCCTACGACGAGATATTTGTCTTTTATGGTTTTCATTGTGCGCCTCCGGATTTGATTTATTTTGATGAATTAAATATACCATAAGGCGAAAGAAATGTCAAGAAAAAAGCGCGCGAGACGGCGCGCGTGGGTTATGTTTTTCGCTGATACGAAAATTTATATTAAAGTGATGTTTGCCCTTGCGGGGCAAATGATGGTGCGGGCGACGCCCGCAAAGTGAAATTATATTAGCCCCCCGAAACTGCGCGAAGCGCAATATCACTCGGCGTAAGCCGAATATCACCGCAACGCAATATCACTCGCCGCAGGCGAATATAAGAACCTGCTCTGCGGGCAGAACCTTGTTACTCGCTGCGCTCGTAATAACTGAAAGAAGCCTGATTTGTTAGACAAATCAGGCTTCTTTCATGTCTAAGAACCACTAAACTGTACAAAACAGAACTAAGAACTCCAAAAAGTACACCAATACATAGCTTGTTAATCTGGAATTTGTCGTTTCAATTATTGGATTTTAAATAACTAGACTTATTTGGATTTGATAGGCCACTCATCAGCCATGGAAGACAAACGTGCGATTATTTTTATAAAAGAATCATCATTTCTAACAAAATCAAAAACCGTATCTTCCAAAATGCCTAACAAGAGTTTTGCTGTGTTTTCAGATTCATTGTGTAAAACAACTTCGCCGGGCAATCCTTCAAAAAGAACAGATGAGTATTTGAAATTTGGGTCGTTGCAAAAGTCAATAAACGCTTTTGCGTGGTTTACTGCTTCAGACAGATAATCAATAGTACTTTTTGCTTCGAGTTGTTTAGCACTGTTCTTTGCAAGGATGACATAATTATCAGCCATTCTTTCGTTGTAAAAACCATAATCGCTTTTTTCAAACATAATTTCAAAAAACTGTATGGATTTTTTCGCTGCTGTTAAACCATCCATTTTTCTAAATAACATACTGTTGAGAGAATCAATAAGCCTGGAACGATATTTTTGAATATGTCGATATTGTTCTTCGCCTTTTAACGCATGGCAAAGAAGTGCATCAGAGCAAATATTAAGTTGAGGCATTTTTCTTGCAAGTTTTTCTGCTTTTTGGCTTTCATTTATCCTACTATAAGCGTAAACAAGACATTGAATAGCACCTTGACGATATGTATCATCGGTGCTGTTTTTCAAAAGCCACTCGCCAAGTTCAATAACTTTATTGCTTTCATATGTACAATACAACAAGTTATATACAAGAATATCACTAGACGGATACTTTTTTACCCCTTCACCTAATATTTTCGCTGCTCGATCATCACGCCCTGAATCAGAATATAATCTTGCATCTGCTATTATTTTTTCGATTTCTTTTGTCCTTTTTTCTTCACTGATGTCAAGCAAATAATCTGCCGAAACATCAAGTACTGCACAAACTTCCGGAATAATGCCCAAATCTGGCGATGTCTTTCCTGATTCCCATTGACTGACAGCAGACTCTGATACATTTAATAAATCAGCCAAATTTCCCTGAGTCAGTTTCCTTTCTTGCCGTGCTTTGCGGATATTGATTCCGATTTTTTCTGGATTCATAATCATTATATAATCTCCCTTGTCAAAAAATCAAAAGCGCTTTTGTTGATTTCATTGTAAGCGAATATGCTATTGCTGTCAATGGAGACAATCTAAACATTATTTAAGCATTGCTTATTTTTTATAAGCATTTTTAAGATTTGTAAATTTATAATTTATCGAGCATGCTCTTTTTTTGTTTACTTTTCAGATCTTGTTTTCCCGGAACTCGCGCAGAGAACAATGTCTGCGAGATTTTTGAGGTTCAAATCCCCCCATCCCGTCCTTTTTTGCGGTTCTTTGCGAAACAAAGAAACGCAAAAAGTACACCGGCATTTTAGACCGATTTTGCGTCTGGAAAACAAAAAATCAGGCTTCCGGACGGCTGATCCACCGTCTGGAAGCCCGTTTTTACCTGTATTTGCCCGATTTTTGCCCAAAATGCAGGAAAAAACCTCTTTTGCCTTGGTAGACAAAAGAGGTTTCTTTTATGTGAAAGACTACCCAAAAGGTACGAAACTGAGGTAAAACTACCTAAAAGGTACACGCCTATCGACTATATAAATCCGTATTTGCCGATTACTTGGATGATTCTCTTTTCAGTAAAGGCGTTTTTAGATTCCCGGCTTTTGTTCTTGTTGCCAAGTAACTCTCATCAAGCCATCTGCAGATATCTTCAAATGGAACGGTACCGTCGAGTACCATAGATACCCAATTCCACTTGCTGCTGGGATATCCACGCAGATAACCAGGCTGTTGCATCAGAATATCGGCAAAGAAAGGATCCTTGATCTTGACGCATATAATCTCTGCTGTTCCATCTCCCTCCAAACCGAATGCACTACGCTCTTTCACAATGAAAACGGCAAACCACTTGCCGTTTTCCGTATGACGGTAGATTTCATATTCCTCGTGGGAAAACGGAAGAATCTCCGGATCGATACCGTATTTTTCTTTTGTGTACGCATCTATACGCTCACGGATTGTTTTTGTTACCATATGTCATTTCCCAAATCACATTTTTTCGATCTCATTATAATTGAACAGAGCGTGTTTTTCAATCTTTTATAAAGAAACGCCTTTTATCGTGGTAGACAAAAGACGTTTCTTTGATGGTGCGGGAAACGAGACTTGAACTCGTACGGTGTATCCACACGCCCCTCAAACGTGCGCGTCTACCAGTTCCGCCACTCCCGCGAATATGACACGGTTTTTGCACCGCGTGAGTAATATTATACACTCTTTGGCGAAAAAGTCAATAGGGAAAAACGATTTTTTCATCTTTTTTCAAAAAAAGAAAAAACTCAGAAAAAGTCATTGATTTTACCGTGCCTGTGTGATATACTTTAATATAGACAAAAGCGGCTGAGCCGCTTAATATAAGCATAAGTATTTCGGAGGTAAAGAAATGGCACATCCCGTAATTGGCATTCGTCCGACTATCGACGGCAGACGCGGTCCGATGAAGCTCCGCGAAAGTCTCGAAGATCAGACAATGGCGCTTGCCAACGCCGCAAAAAAACTCTTTGAGGACAATCTTCGCTATTCGGACGGTACGCCCGTAAAGGTCATAATCGCGGACACGACGATCGGTCGCGTTCCCGAGGCGGCCGCATGCGCTGAGAAATTCAAAAGAGAAGGCGTTGATATCACTCTCACCGTTACGCCGTGCTGGTGCTACGGCAGCGAAACAATGGATATGGACCCCATGACGATCAAAGGCGTTTGGGGATTTAACGGCACGGAGCGTCCGGGCGCTGTATATCTGGCTTCCGTTCTCGCAACGCACGCTCAGAAGGGACTGCCCGCGTTCGGCATTTACGGACACGAGGTGCAGGACGTCGGTGACGTCACAAAGGTTCCCGAGGACGTCAAGGAAAAACTGCTCCGCTTCGGCCGTGCGGCTCTCGCCGTCGCACAGATGCGCGGCAAATCGTATCTGCAGATCGGCTCGATGTGCATGGGCATCGGCGGATCGATAATCGATCAGGCGTTTATGGAGGAATACCTCGGACTGCGCGTTGAATCGGTCGACGAGGTCGAGATCCTTCGCCGCATGGAAGAGGGCATCTACGACAAAGACGCCGTCGCAAAGGCGCTCGCTTGGACGAAAGAGCACTGCAAGGAAGGCCGCGACGACAATCCCGATTTCGTGAAATTCACTCCCGAGCAGAAAGAAAAGCAGTGGGAGTTCACAATCAAGATGTACTGCATCATCAAGGATCTCATCCTCGGCAACAAGAATCTCCCCGATAAGTTTGAAGAAGAAAAAGCGGGACACAACGCTATCTGCGCGGGCTTCCAGGGACAGAGACAGTGGACAGACCACTGGCCGAACTGCGACTATCCCGAGGCGGTGCTGAACTCCTCATTCGACTTTACGGGAAAGAAAGAGCCGATCGTTCTCGCAACGGAGAACGACACGCTGAACGGACTCGGAATGCTGTTCATGCGCCTGCTCACCGGCAGAGCGCAGATATTTGCCGACGTCAGAACGTACT